>NZ_JAQUZF010000027.1:0-27785 GCF_028691475.1 Anaeromusa sp. | reverse complement strand
AATTTCACAACATGGTTTTGCAGACCAATGGCCAACCGTTTGTCGTGACATTGTGATGAAATAAAGAGCTATGCTACAGTATGGCTTGAAATAGAGACTATACTCCAAAATTATGGGGTTGAACCGACATAACGAGCAGCTACATGGTTTCTATGAGATGTATACTGATTGCATAGAGTGGAAAAATATTGGAGAGCAGAAGAAAGAAAATATATCTGATGATGATGTGAAAAAAATTGCTATTTGTGTTAGTATGTTGCAAAGTGAAATGATAAGAAGAGAGAAAGACATGTTTAGTAAATAGATTTAGTTAAAGCGTCCTTCGGGGCGCTTTTTTATTTGCGAAGGGAGCGTAGTTGTATGGGGAAACTGATTTTGGAGCTGACGTTGGTGGAGGCGATGATCGTGAAGCATGCGCTGCGCGACTGGCCTGGGAAAAACGAGAAAGAGTTTAATGTGATGGATAAGGTTGCGGATGCAATTGACTCGTATAAGACAGGGCATGCGATTGTGACTCCAAAAGACAAGGAACGGGGCACGATTATTGACTGCAAGGAAAACTGCTTGGACCGTAGTAAGTGTGGGACGTGCAGCGCTGGACGAGTGGAATGGAACAAGGGACGGTGCAGTGGGAAAATGGGTAGCAATGAGGCGATCCGTGCGCCAGTGCCTACGAATTTCGAGCGCAGGCATGGAGCAATGACGCAGAAGAAGGGGTCGCTAAGGTGAATCTGCAAAAGCAAAAGCGAATACGACTTCCGAAGGGTAGTAAAGCCGTAAAGAAGTTGAACGATGAAATACACTCGCGAGATAATGACGAGTGTATTTTTTGTCATTGCTATGTTGATCCTGGAGTGAAATGGCATCATTGGCCGTACGGCAATGAAAAAGAAGATGTGATTCATAAAGGGGTTAATAGTTGTGATGCTTGCCATACGTGGGCACACAAGGATGATGTGCAGGGTGCTAATCGGCGCTGCTGCGACCATTTGAGTGCGTTATATCCTGAGCATGCTGAATATTACGAGCGGCATGTTAGAGATTGAGGAAGGAGGCGATAGCGTGTGGGTACTATATTCCAGATACCGGACAATCCAAGCGTGGGAGAGTTACAGCATCTACTTACGACATGCTCAAATCAAATTGCTACCCTTACGGATTTGGTTGCAACGTATAAAGCCGATGCTGCGATTAAGACAACGGCCTTCAAAAGGGAGGTCGCGAGAGCGACGGTTAAATATCGCCATGATGGTACAGCCGCTGTTGTAAAAGCGTTAGTGGAGATTGATGCTGAGGTTATTGCTGCTGGCAATGAGTGCGATAATGCCGAAGCGATCTATGGGTTAGCGAAGGCTGAACTTGATGGATACGAGGCGCACTTTGTTGCGCTGCGGAAAATCAGCGAATTGCGCAAAACGGAAATGAGGAGCTTTGGTAGTTAATTAGTAACGCTAAAAAGTAACGGGCGGTGGTGACATGATGTAATGGCGGCAAAAGCAAAATATGATTGGGAAGCGTTACTCAAAGAGTACCTTCGCTCGGACTGCACAAGTAAGACGCAGTTTGCTGAGAGTAAAGGAATAAACGCTAGCCTGCTGCGGCGTAACACCGCTGATTGGCCTAGCAAGTCGAAAAGCAAAAGTAACAGTAACAAAAAGCCAAAACGAAAAGTAACAGCTAAAAGCAAGAGTAACAAAAATGAAAAAGTAGCGCCGAACCAAGAGCGAAAGGTTACCGGGTCCGAGTTGGCGTTGATAAATGACGAAGGAAACTTGACGGAAAAGCAAAAGCTTTTCTGTTTTTTTTACGTCAAGAGTTACAATGCGACGCAATCGGCTATTAAGGCAGGGTATACGGCAAAGTATCCAAGTGAGATAGGATGGCAATTGCTACAGATACCTAAGGTGAGGGATGAGGTACAGCGTCTGAAGAACATAAAACGGCGGTCAATCATGATATCTGAGGATGATATTGTCGAGCGCTATATGCGGATCGCCTTTGCTGACATAAGCGATTTCGCTGATTTTGGCACGGAAGAATATCCGGCAGTGGATGAACATGGGCATATCATGATTGATGGTAACGGCAATGTTAAAACTCGCAAACGTGACTACCTGGAATTCAAGGACAGTAATGACGTGGACGGCGGTTTAATCTGTGAAATAAGTTTGGGGCGCAGCGGCATGAAAGTAAAATTGGAAGATAGGCAGAAAGCATTGCGGTGGTTGGCAGATTACTTCTGCATGAACCCAATGAACCAGCACAAGATAGCCTATGACAAGGCGGTCCTTTCTCTTCGGGAGCGCGAACTGAAAGCAAAGGAATGGTAACGATATGGCTCAGGGATTTGCCAAGACGCTATATGCGTCAAAGGAATGGATTGAACTGCGGCGCAACCTGATTATTGAGCGCGGTCCAGTGTGTCAGGAGTGTGGCGCTGTTATGGTTGATACGTCTAAACTGATTGGTCATCATACAGTAACACTCACACCGCAAAACGTAACAGATCCAAAGGTAACACTCAATCCTGCATTGATACGTTTGGCTTGTCATGATTGCCATAACAAGCAGCCGCATCATTTCTGCGGTAGTAAGCAGCGGTCAGTGTACTTGGTGTATGGCAGTCCTTGCAGTGGTAAGACGACATTGGTCAATCAGATGGCAGAGCGAGGCGATATGATCCTTGATATCGATAGTCTGTTCCAAGCGATCAGCGGCATGGGCATGCACGATAAGCCAAACAATCTTAGGTTCAATGTCTTTGCTTTGCGTGACAAGATGTTGGACATGATTAAGACTCGCTACGGCGAGTGGCATGATGCCTATATTGTCGGCGGCTATCCGGGCAAAGGAGAGAGGGAGCGGTTATCAGTGGAGTTAGGCGCTGAGTTGATCTATTGTGAGTCAACGATTGATGAATGCAAGCAAAGAGCGCTAGCCGATCAAGTGCGAGGTAAAGACTTGGTGCGATGGATTGAGAAATGGTGGAGGGACTTTGAGCCGTAGCCCCCCTGCTTCGCAAAAATTTTTCCAAAATACCCGGACCGGTGGGGGCCCTCAATTTTTTTACATGGCAAAAATTTGACTTTTCCGGGGAGGCTTTCCAAAACCGGTGGTACTTGGAGGTGAGTCATGGAAACGCAGCAAGAGTATGAGAGAATCAAGGCTTTATTCGATGGGGTGGATGAAAAGCAACTTGCTTTAGTAGACGGAACCATTTGGGAAGCGGCTAGGCTGCGGGTAGAACTGAACCAACTGCATAAAATTGTGCAGCAAACAGGGCTGCTAAAACTGCATCCAGAGAATCCGGCCATGCAAAAAGAACTGCCAGTAAGCCGTATGATCGTAAAGGTCAGGGCCAATTACCTGAACTATATCGCAAAGCTTAGCGGTGTTTTGGGCCGTAGCGTGGATGATGAGGAAAACGATCTCGAAGAATTTGCGTGAGAGAAAAATAAATAAATAGCAAACGTTATGAGAAGGCTTTGCAGGATAATTACCTGCCACCTTCTCTTTTTATTTTCAAGAATAAAAGGAGAGGGCATTAGTGGAGATATGGAAAGATGTTGAAGGCTATGAAGATTTATATCAGGTAAGCAACTTCGGGCAAATTAGGGCCTTGAATTATCGTAAACAGCATATTCCACAAGTTATCAAGCAAGGTGTTGATGCTCATGGTTATTATAAAATCAGATTATCGCTAAATGGTAGACGGACAGAGTATAAAGTTCATAGGTTAGTGGCAATTGCTTTTCTTGAAAATTGTGGAAAACTGCCTGAGGTTAACCATAAAGATGGTAATAAGAGAAATAATAAGATAAACAATCTGGAATGGGTTACAAAACTTGATAATATCAAACATCAATTTGAAACGGGTCTCGTAAGTAAAAATGCAAATAAAAAACCAGTAATTGCTATATGTATAAAGGATGGTGTTGGGAAATGCTTCGAGTCTATAGCTGATGCATCACGAAACTTGGGAATTAAGCGTTGCGATATAACGCATTGTATCTCTGGTAAATACAAAACCAGCAAGGGATATATGTTTAACTTGATTCACAAGAGAGGAGCGTGATCCAGATGGGCAACCATCTGCAATGATGGAGAAAGGAGGACTGCGGCATGCTGGATGAATTGAAGGAGCGGTATCCGCAGTCCTTCCTGCTTGAGTATTATGAGAGATGTAGCGCCGGCGAAATTGTTGTTGGTCGGGAGCTCATGCAGTGCCTTGAAAATCTTTTGGAAGACCTGCAAGATGAGCAATACCGCTTCGATATGCTGGAACCGCACAAGCGGATCAAGTTTATTGAGACACAGTGCAAGCATTCCATCAGCCCGTTTGCAGGCAAGCCGTTTTTATTAGAACTTTGGGAGAAGGCGCTGATCGAGGCAACCTATGGATTCCAAATTTTTGACGACGAATTACAGCGCTGGATCAGACGCTTTACAGAAATTCTTTTGTTGATTGGACGTAAAAATGGAAAAAGCTCGCTGTGTGCCGCTCTTGGCAACTGCGAGTTTTTTTGTGGCCCAGTGGGGACGAACATTCTTTGCTCCTCCAATGACTATGAGCAGTCTGCTATCGTTTTCGACGAAATCAACAACATGCGCGAAGAGTCGAGAAGCCTTGACCGGGTAAGCCGGAAGAATATCAAAGGTATTTTCATGGGAAACCCTAAGCAGAAAAAGAAAAAGGGAAAGTTCAGCTACCAGAATAAGGCGAAGATCAAAAAGCTTTCCGCGAAGACTGGTGCCAAGGAAGGTAAAAATATCGACTTCGCCATTGTCGACGAAGTGCATGAAATGGCGGACGATTCTTTGGTCATGCCAATCAAGCAATCTATGTCGACAAAGGATGAGCCGTTACTGTTTGAGATTACCACGGAGGGCTTTACCGACGATGGGTACTTAGACAAACGTTTGGCATATGCCAGGATGGTGCTGAAAGGGGAAAAGCAAAATCGCCGACTCTTGCCATGGCTTTATACGCAAGATTCTGAGGCGGAGGTGTGGCAGAACCGTTCCAGCTGGCCAAAATCAAATCCAAACCTTGGAGTCAGTAAGAAATGGTCTTATTTGGATGGCCTGGTGGAAGAGGCCAAGACGGAAACCACTGTTCGAGCCTTTATGCTGTCCAAAGATTTCAATATCAAACAGAACGCAGCGGCGGCGTGGCTGACCGAGGCGGATGCCGTGAATACGGCGGAGTTTGATCCGTCCATTCTTACTGGCAAAAAATACATTGGCGCGTTGGACTTTGCAGAAACGACAGACCTTTGCAGCGCCAAGGCGATTGTGCTAGATAAGGACTGCGGGAAGATGTATTCTATGGGAATGTATTTTATTCCTGAAATAAAAGCGGATGCGGTACTGGAAGACGACAACCAAAATCTAAACCCGGAGAAAAAGAATTACCGCGAGTGGGCAAAACAAGGAAAAGTTACAATCTGCCCTGGCAGCGAGGTGGACCCGCTGGCAGTAGCGCAATGGTTTTATGGACTGTATCAGCAGTATGGCATGATTCCGTTTAAAATCGGCTATGACAATTGGCACGCCAAGGACTTCAAGAGGTTGGTTGGCGAGTATTTCGGCGAGGAAGTGTTGGAGCAAATCCGCATGGACTATGCTTCGCTGTCCGGACCAATGCGAATCGTCGAGTCGGATCTGAAAAGCAAGAAGCTAGTCTACGGAAATAATCCGATTGATCGCTGGTGTTTGAAAAACGTGTCGGTAAAACTGGATAACATTGGCCGGATTATGCCGGTGAAGTTGCAGGGACAGTCCAAGAACCGTATTGATGGTGCCTTGGGCTTTATTATTGCCTACGCAGCATACAGCCGATACAAATCCGAATACATGAGCATGGTATAGAGGGAGGTGAGCGAGTGATTTTTAATTACCTGCAGGGCGTATTTCAAAAATATCAGCAGCGAAAGCAGCAGAAGCAATTGGCCGCCATTCTTAGCGATGGAAGGGCCATTTTTTCTACCTTTGGGGACAATGTGTACTTGTCTGATTTTGTGAATAACTGCATTGATCGTATCGCTACGGAAATTTCAAAAATTGATGTGGTTTCCGTAGTGCAAAAGCCGGGAACGATCCGGCAGCAGAATGATGACATTACCAGGCTGTTCCGGTTTAAGCCAAATCCGCTGCAAACGACGAAAGATTTCTTGGCGTGTTGCGAATGGCTGCGGCGAAAGGACCATAATTGCTTTATTTATCCGCAGTATGAAATCGTTTGCGACAAAGCCGGTCAGCCATATCGGAAGTATGTTGCTTTTTATCCGCTCAATCCCTCCAATATTGAGATTGGCGTTGACGAAACAACCGGCGATGTATGGGAGATCAAGTTTTACTGGCGCGACGGTACCTGCGACATCTTGCCTTATGAAGATATTGTGCATCTGCGCTGGAGGCGAGGGAAAAACACCATCGTCGGAGGCGGGAATGATTACGGAATGCCTGACACTAAAGACTTACTAGGGGCTGTATCAACGTTAGACAAAGTGATGCAAGGGTTGCCGTTGGCAATCGAAGCAAGTCTGAAAGTTAAAGGAATATTCAGGGCTAAAACGCTGGTTGATTCTGATGTTATAAAAAAGCAACGCGACGATTTTGAAGAGCATATACAAACGAGCTCATCCGGCATCGTAGCGACCGATTTGGCAGGTGATTTTTCGCCGGTTAATATGACGCCTGCAAACATTGACTCGGAAGTCATGAAAGTGTTGAAGTCAATCATCCGAGAACGGTACGGCGTTTCAGAGGCGATGCTTTCTGGCGATTTCAACGGCGATCAGCATGCGGCTTTTTACGAAGCTTGCATTGAGGATTTTATTACTGAGTTTGAACAGGGTATGTCAGCGTGTTTGTTTACGGGGCGCGAGCAGGACGTCGGTCATCGTCTTAAATGTTATTACAATCGCCTGGAATATTTGTCGATGGGCAACAAAATTGAGCTTGCCAATCTGGCAACCAGTACCGGCCTCATGACGCTGAATGAAATACTGGGGACGCTGTTGGGAATGGAGCCGTTTGATGGCGGCGATCGACGGCTGCAGTCGCTGAATTTCGTGAATACGCAAATTGTGGATACGTATCAGTTGAACCAAGCTAGTAAAACAAAGGATGGTGGGAAGAGTGCCTAAAAAAGATGAAACGATGATTTTAACTCGTAATTTTAAAGTCAGTGATTTTCGGGCAGTTGCACCTGGCGATGATGCTAAACAAAACATGCTAGAAGGTCATGCGGCTGTATTTGACACAATAACGAATATTGGAAATTGGTACCAAGAAAAAATTGACCAAAGAGCGTTTGACGGATGCGATTTCGACGACGTTCTTTTTTTTATTAACCACAATACGGATAAAGTTCCATTGGCAAGAAGCAGGCGAAATAACGGAAACAGCACAATGCAATTAAAAGTTGATGAAGTCGGGTTGTTTGTGTCGGCAGCACTGGATGTTGAGAATAATAGTGAGGCGAGACAGCTGTATTCTAGTGTTGCTAGAGGAGATATGGACGGAATGTCCTTTATGTTTCGAGTCGCTGACGATAAGTGGAGCGGACTTGATACGGATATGCCGACAAGAACCATTCTAAAAATAGCTAAGGTATTTGAATGTAGTGCAGTAAACTGGCCTGCCTACCCAACGACTGATATTAGCGCTCGTGACCAAATGTCATTGGACAATGACAGGCGTGCATTGGATAATGCGCGGCGGTCACAGGAGTTGGATAACTCCAGGGAAGTTAATATATATAAACTCAAAAATAAAATCTTAGGAGGAATGTAACGATGAAAGAAAAACTCATGAAATTACTCGCTCAGAAGGAAGAAAAACGGGCGGCATTGGTAACTAAGTCGGAAAAATCAGAGGATGTCAATGAACTGCGCAGCATTAATGCAGAGTTAGGGAATCTCAATATGGAAATTGAAGAACTGCGTGGCATGGTTACTGCGGCAGAAGCGGCAGAGGCTGGCACTATTACAGAAGAAGCACGAACTGCGGCTGTTAATGGACAGCAAACTCAAGAGCAACGCCAATTCGTACCTGGTGTAGGCTTTAAGGTCATTGCTAGTTCCGCCGCTGCCGGCGAACAACGTTCCGAGACGGATGATAAATATGGGACGTTAGAATATCGAAAAGCATTCATGGAATATTGCAAAACAGGCGCAATGGTTCCAGAACTTCGGGCTGATGCAATGACTACCGCATCTGATGTATCGGCGATTATTCCAACTACTATCCTCAATGAAGTGATTCGAAAAGTTACAACATATGGCCAAATTTATAGCCGCACCCGTAAGTTAAGTATTAAAGGCGGCGTAAGCGTTCCTATTCTTTCCTTGAAGCCGGTAGCTACATGGATTGGCGAAACTCCTACTTCCGATAAGCAAAAAGTTCAGTCCAATACAAAAGTTTCGTTCAGCTATTACGGCCTGGAATGCAAGGTGTCTACGTCTCTGCTGGCGGATACGGTAAGCTTGGCGGGATTTGAAACAATTATTATTGATTTAATTGTTGAGGCGATGGTGATTGCAATTGAGACGTCAATTGTCAAAGGCGATGGCGCGAATAAGGCGCTGGGGATTACAGTAGATACTCGTGTCCCTGCTAGTCAAATCGTTACCATGACTGCGGCTGAGTTTAAAGAGTGGAGTGCATGGAAAAAGAAAGTGTTTGCTAAAATGCCGCTGTCTTATAAAGCTGGCGCTGCATTCTATATGGCCTCCGGCACTTTCGAAGGATATATTGACGGAATGGTTGACGCCAACGGGCAGCCTATTGGTCGGGTGAATTATGGAATTACCGAAGGGATGCAGGAGCGTTTTGGAGGTAAAGAAGTAATTCAAGTTGAGGATAATATTATCTCCAACTATGATGACGCAGCCACTGGCGATGTAGTTGCAATTTATTGCAATTTGAGCAACTATGCGACTAACTCCAACATGCAAATGACCATGTTCCGCTATTTTGATCACGATACGAACGAATATATCGACAAAGCCATTCTGATTATGGATGGAAAATTACTTGATCCAAATGGTGTGGTTATTGTCAAAAAAGGTGCGTAAGTGATTAGCATGGGGGAGAACGTTCTCCCCCATGCTAACTTATGGAGGTCATTATGTTATCAGTACAGACTTTAAGCGGTAAAAAAATGGGAACCTTTACTATACTGAACCGAGAAAAAAATGAAAGCGGTGATCGAGCGAGGTTTGCGTGCGTTTGCGACTGCGGCAAAAAAAGCATTCAATACGCAAGCGATTTAATCGCTGGTACTTGTAGTGCTTGTAGTTGCGTTGGCGAGAAAGAGGTGCGCTGATGACACTGGAAGATCTTAAGCTTTTTCTGAAAATTGATGGCACTGAGTACGACTTGGTATTGCCTAGTTACCAGGCCGCTGCCGAAACGTACTTGGCTAATGCCGGCGTCGCTAAAGACTATACCAATGCGCTCTATAAAATCCTTATCACAGTGATCTGCGCCACCTTTATTGAGAATCCTAGCTTAGTTACTTCCAGGGGGAATCTGGGAAGCTTGGAAATCACACTGAATGCCATGATTGCACAGCTTCGCGCAGTGCAGGCCGCTGCGGTGGTGGTTACTCCATGATTATCGGGCGCATGAATAAGCGAATCTCGCTGCAGGAGCCGGTCAAGACCGCGGACGTCATGGGCGGTTTCAAGGTTGTTTGGACGGATCGAGGTACAGTGTGGGCAGAATTTAAAACGCCGCCGGCGCTTAGCGTCAAGGGCGTTGAGGGAGCTGTTGCTAGTGTAGCCATTCGAGAAATAAAAATTCGCCGCCGCCAAGATGTGGCCCACGGTTGGCATGTGTTGTACGGTTCAGCTGTGTGGGAAGTTGAGCATGCTTATGAGCTGGACTTGACTGAAACGGTGCTTGTCTGCAAGGACGTGAGAAAATGAGCCGCGCTTTTAAGGTGAATTTGGGTATTAAAGATCTGCAGCAGCAATTGGCAAAAATACAACAGTATGATGCGCAAACGCAGGCGAAAATGCGGGGGGCCGTGCAAGAGTCGACGTCCAATATTTACGCCGGTGCTAAGCGGCGCGTACGGGTGCGATCTGGTGGGCTGCAGAAGAACATCACCATGGAGTATAACGACGCGACCAATACCGGCAAGGTGCGGGCCAAGTCTCCGCATGCGCATCTGGTGGAGTTTGGCGCTAGGGCGGCGGTGGAGCGGCCTAAAAGTAAAAAAGCGTTGCGCATCGATGCGAACGGCATACGCCGCTTTGCTGACAGCGCAACCATTCCAGCACGAAAAGCAAAGCCCTTTATGACGCCAGCGTTTGAGCAAGAAAAACCGAACCTAATGCGCAATGTTCAAGAGGCGGTGAAGCCGTGATTATTCGCAGGATTCCAATGAACGCTCTGCAGAAGGGCGTTTATTCCATTTTATCCACAAAACAAACGACGCCGGTGTATGACGATGTACCGCCTGAGGCCGTGTTGCCATATGTGACGCTAGGAGCATTTACTTGCAAGCGCAATGGAGGGAAAACTACTGATATTGCTGATGTTTCGCAGCAGATTCATGTCTGGTCAGCGTATGAAGGGAAACGCGAGGTTAATGATATTGCGGACGATGTGACGGCGGTGCTGACGGCGTGGCCGCTGGATTTGGCGGCTGATGGGTTTTCGGTTTTCGAACAGGATGTTGATTTTTTTGAAGCCTTTGAGGAAGAAGAAGGCGGATATCATGGTGTGATTACGTTCGTATGTCGTGTGCAAAACACAGGAATTTAGGAGGAATGACATATGCTGTTTAATGATTTTGGATTACAACGGTTTGCAGTTACATTACCGGACAATCCGGACGCTTCGGTAGCTACTGCCGGCAAAGACTATACGCTGTTTGTTAATATTGGCACAGTCGCAGTGCCTACATGGACGAAGGTTGGTGGGCAAAGAAATAGTCCGCTAAAGCAAACGGCAGATACTATTGATGTTACCCACAAGGGGAGCGGCGGTTATAAAGCCACTATTGCTGGGCTGAAAGGGTGGAGTATTGATCTTGATGGGCTGGCCATGTTGGATGATGATGGTGTTGATGCTGTTGAGTATGCTTATGACAACTCAAAGCAGCTTAATGTTAAATTTACAAGGCCAGATGGTAAGTATAAAACTGGCTGGTGCAGTGTAACTGAGTTTACCCTGGAGCCGCCGCATGACGGCGAAGCTACGATTAAAGGGAGTCTTGAGGGGGTTGGCCCGTTGTCTGCTTGGACCACGGCAACACCTTAACTGGGGCGGCTAAGCCGCCTCTTATTTTTTAGATTGGAGAGTGTTTTATGAAAAAGACAGTACCGTTTGAGTTCTTTGGGGAAAACCAGACGATTTATTTTGATATTGAACGGCTTGCTTTATTAGAGCAGGCTATGGGGGTATCTGTCACGGTTATTGGTGTTGGCGGGCATGGCGTTGGTTTGGTGGATTTATGTTTAAAAGCTTTGCCTATTGGCCTTGCGCATCATAATCCAGGCAAAGGAGAGAAGTTCTATAGTGAAGCTATTGAAGCATACTTGGAACGTCCGGAAACGCGGGGGATTGAAGAACTAGCTGTGCCTATTATTCGCGCCATTTATGCAAGCGGTGTGTTTGGTAAAGAGTCACAAAAAAGAGCGCTTGGCGATGAAAATACAGGAAAAAACGGGTAGAGCCTGTTTCGTCGTTTCAAGAATGGCTGGAATGGGCCGAGCCGATTGCATATGGACCATTGGATCTGAAGCCGTGGGAGTTTGAACAACTGCAACCTCATGAATTCATGAGTATGTACGATGGATATGGGTGGCGGCGGGAGTATCAAGAGGATTTGTTGGCGTATTTCATTTCTAATCTGATGAATCTTGAAGGTAAGTCCTTGAAACGCAGTATTTCTCCCTCTGAACTGCTCTCGCCGCTGCGAAAGCATAGCGAGGAAAGAAACAAAGAAGACGAGGAGCAATATTTGCGTGAAACGTTTGGCTTGAATGTTTTTAAGGAATGAGGCTTTTAAAATATTTTTGGTTACCCTCTTGTTTTACTACAATTATTGTAGTAAAGTTGTAGTAAAGAAAGGGGGCGAGATATGAACGATAAAGCGTTGAACATAAAGCTTCCTGACGAACTCTATGAAGAGTTGAAAAAAGCAGCTAAAGAAAAAAACATTTCCTTAGCTGCTCTGGTCAGGTTGATATGTTCAGAGTATCTCAAAAACCAAAAATAAATGAGAAAAAGCCCGCTCTAGTTTGCACGCCAGACGGACTTCTTCTCTGCACCCGAGGTTTCCCATCGGATAAATCTATTATATTCGATGAGATAACCTCTTTCAAGCGTACGCATTTTGAAGGAGGTATTTTTTTATGCGAAGTGAAAAAGAACTGCGGCAACGCATTGTTCGCAAGTTGTTACAGCGAATTATTGTAAAGAAATCGGAGGTAGAGCAATGAAAGCAATAACTTCCGATATGCTGGATATTCTGACCCGCCAAGACGCAGGGGAATTGAGCGAATTAGAAGCGTTGGCGCTGTTGTGTTTGGAAATCATTAGTGAAAATCATAAAGGCGAGGAGGTTGCGGTATGAGCAACTTACAAATATTCAACTTCAAAGATTCTCAAGTGAGAACGGTTGTGGTTGAAAATCAACCGTGGTTCGTGGCGAAGGACGTTTGCGAGTTTTTTGGAGACACAAACTACAGACGTTCTATTGGCAGAATTGACGAAGATGAAAAGGGTGTGTCACAAGTCGCCACCCCTGGCGGAGTTCAATCAATGTCTATAATCAACGAGGCCGGTCTTTATTCACTGCTTTTTCAGCTTCAACCACAAAAAGGGGTTCAACTTTCCGAAGAAGACAGAAGTGAAAGAGTTGAAAAACTAAGGGAATTCAAGCGCTGGATTACCCACGAAGTTATCCCCTCGATTCGTAAGCATGGCGCGTACATGACGCCAGCGACGCTTGAAGAGGCCATTCTTAACCCAGACTTTGGAATCCGACTGCTGACGTCTCTCAAAGAAGAGCGTGAAGCAAGGAAGTCGTTAGAGTTGCAAACGGCCCAGCAGCGGCAAATCATCCATGAGCTGACTCCAAAGGCAACCTATTATGATTTGTGCTTGCAAAACAAGTCCTTGTTGTCGATTACGAAAATCGCCAAAGACTATGGATTGTCTGGGAATGCACTAAACAATCTCCTTCATGATCTGGGCGTTCAGTACAAACAAGGGGACGTTTGGCTTCTTTATCAAAAATATGCGGACAAAGGCTATACGCAGAGCAAGACACACGTCATTGATACGGAGCGAAGCGCATTTCATACGTACTGGACGCAAAGCGGCAGGCTGTTTATTTACGACATTCTCAAGCAACGAAGAAATATCTTGCCTCTCATCGAACGGGATACCGGACTGCATGTTGTTTCAAAAGCAGAATAGATGAAAAGCCGCTCTAGTATGGGCGGCTTTTTAATTGGCTGCTAGCTCTTAGCTATGGGTTCTTCAATTGTTTTGACTATTTCTGGATGCTTATTAACGTAGTCAAAGACGATGCTTGCTGCGGCTACGGCTATTTTGTTGTTTTCAACATTTTTTAGGTCGATGTTGCGCGGATAGCCGCGCAGCATTATCTTCATATGCTTTCCATTCTTTTCTGGATCGGAAAGAAAGTAGGAACTCTCCATTATGTCTAGGGTTATTCTTTTGTACTTAGTAGGATCGTTGATTCGGTCTACGTACAAGGAAAGCTCGTATTTATCAAACCGATTTTTTATTGTGGTTGTAAGGTATAGCTTATTGAGTTTCTCCAGCGTTTCTTCGTCTGGCTTGCAAAATACAGTGTATTTTACTTTGGTGACGGAAATTGGATTCCCTGCGGTAACGATGCAAACGGCCTTGATGTCATCAAGGTTCATTGATGCCTTAAAGCCACCATCTTCTTCTACGTTGACAAAGTTTTCCGCGTGACACGGGGTGATGAAAACAAAAAGGATAGCTAACGCAATAAAAATAAATCGTTTCACACAACCACTCCTTTTTGATTTATATTCTAACACTTTTCCAAGAAAGGGGGTATTGGCTTGAGTACGCTTGCAGAATTGCTCATTAAAATCAACGGGGACTCGCAAGGTCTGAGCAAAGAACTCCAAAAAACGAAATCAGATATCAACAGCGCTTTTTCAGTCAATCCAGTTGCGGAAATGGCGGGAGCTATAACGAGCGCGACAAACAGCCTTGGTTCTTTTGCCGGAAGGCTAGGTAGTATTTCTGCCTTGGCAGCGGGAGGCTTTGGGCTGGGGAAAATTGTTGAAAGCGCCGTGGCTTCTGGCGAAGCGTTATATCAACTATCAAATCGTTTTGGTTTGTCTACTGCGGAAGCATCGCAGCTTAACAAGGTTCTAAAGCTGACGGGTGGTGACGTGGATAGCTTTGCCAGTGTTATGACAAGGCTTGATAAGTCATATATGGGGACTGGTAAATCCGGCGAGAAAGTGAGGGAGATATTAGACGTATTTGGTGTTTCTCTTACTGATAGCAGCGGAAAGCTTTTACCGTTGAACCAACAGCTTGCGGCATTATCTAAGGGGTATAAGCTTGCTTCTGAAAATGGGATGGAGCAAGAGTTCATCATGTCGACGCTTGGGGCTAAAGGACTGGTCCTGGCAAAGACCCTCCAAGACTACGACGAAGCGGCGCAGCGCGCCTCTATGGTAAAAGGGGTAGGAATTGACCCGCAAAAGATGCATGAGTTAAACCAACAAATTAAAGTCGCTTCCATGCAGGCGAATTCTTTGGGTACTGCGTTTGCGGGGGCGCTGACACCAGTAGCGTTAGAGCTTTTTCCTCCTCTTACTAACGGGCTGATTGAGGCGGCGGCACTAATCTCTGAAAACAAGGAACTAATTTCCGGTACGGCAGAAGAAGTTCTTAAAGTGACCTTAGCTTACAAGGGCCTATCGACGGTGAATTCAGCTGTACTTTCCATCGGTAATGCATGGCGAGATGCGGCAACAAAGGCGGCAGAAGCCGCAGCAGCGCAAGGCGGTTCTGCGAGAATGCTGTCCATGCAGCAGCAGGCCGCTATTTCGCAAGCAGTTGCGGCTAGCGGACAGGCATATGCGAAGATGGAAAAGGATGCAGTAAAAGCGGCTCGGCAAAGCGCCTTGAGCGCAGAAGAAACGGCTGTCGTTATGCGAGAAAAGAGCATACAGATAGCCGGTGATTCGGCGGCAACAGCTACTGCTATTCGCAATGAAATGACAGCCGCCTTTCTTGCTAATAATGCAGCATCTACAGAATCAGCAGCATTGCAAATGGCGAATAATGCCAAGCTAACTGCAGACCAAGAACGACAAATTAGCGCTAGAATCGCCGCCAGCAACAGGGCGGCGGCGCAGATCCAAGCGGACGCTATAAAAACAGCCATAGCGGTTAGCTCCAGTGCCGAAGAAGCGCAAGTGGCTATTGTACAAAAATGCTTACTAATTCAAACGGAGGCAGCTGCCGCAGCAGAGCAAATTCGGGTAGGTATGACAGCGGCCTTTTTAGGAAGCGCGGAGTCGTCTAAAGTAGCTACCGCTTCCATTACCGAAGACTTTGCCGTTCAAGGAGCCGCCGCTACTGGGGCGGGAGAGAAAACAGTTGTGTCTTCGGCTATGGCCAAAGAAGCGCTCATTACGCAAAACATTGTGCAAAAAGAGCTCACTGCCTCCATGGTGGCCTCCGGCGATGCGGCAGTTGTTATGGGAGAACGTACCGTAGGCGCGATGGCGGTGGCTAAAGTGGGTGCCGGAAATTTTCTTTCTTCCCTGCTTGCGTTAGCGGGCGGTTGGCTTGGGGTTGCAGCAGCAACAGCGATAGCCATAGATGCATTGATGGATTATTTATCTGCAAAGCAGAGAGTTAGGTCATATAATCCAAAAGCAGAAGTAAGAAATGACCCAGATAGACCTGGCGAGTATTTGGTAAAGAGAGTAATTCCTGGAGAATGGGTTGTTGATCCAAATAGCATAGCTGGTGCATATTACATGCCTGAGCATGAAGGATTTGGTCCCGCGACAGATGCCGAAAAAGAAGAACACCAGCTTTGGGAAACATGGGATGAAAAAAATCAGAACGATAAACCATGGAGGAAAAATATTGCTGACCCGTCGTTATTAGAAGGGTATCAAAATTCATTAGGTAGTGGTGAAAGTCACGGTGGTGGAAGCGGTGGCGGCGGTCATAGCGGCATGGACAAGCTCACAACGCAGGCTTTAAACGTTCATAATGCCATTCGTAAAGAATGGGTTAGTACTACCAAAGGACGGGTTGACCAAGCGGACGAGTGGTATAAAACGGAATTAGAAGAATTAAACAAATCTGCTTCGGCCAATGAAGAGTACGAAAAAGATTTGCAAAAGCTGAATGAAATATACGCCCGCAAACGTACGCAAGCGTTGTACGAAGAACAAAAAGAAAAAAATTCGATAAATGATAGTATGTATGATTCTGCCAGGAGCCTGCAGGAGCGCATGGGAAAACTCAGCCTTCCAATGATGACTAATTCCTCTGGTGGCATGGAGCCGTCTAAGGTTGCTTCGGACCTACAAAATATCCAGAACGAGTATGATGCAGCAATCACAAAGATCCAAAATAAGTACCGTGATCTCGAGGGGACATACGAGGCGGCCAGTGCCAGAGAGCAGGCTATTTACCGCGATGCGTGGGCGAAAAACGGTACTGATTTTGAAATTAACGAGCAAGGAAAGGTTAATTTCAAAAAGCAGATAGACAAAGAATCAGTGGTGTCTGAACAAGAAAAAGACCAAAAGATTCGTGCGATCAATGTTGCTCGTAAGCAGTGGGAAGAGGCGCAGGAAAGTGCAAGGAACGCAGGTAATATTGCCGAATTCCAGGCAACGCTGTCAAATGAGCAGGCACTGCTGGCGCAGGATTTAGCTGGGAGACAGGCTATGATTGACGTTTATTATGAAACGTGGAAGGAAACACATAGAACGTCAATGTCCTATATGGCTGAGCTCATGGGTGGTACTAAAAATGGGTTCAAGTCGTTTTTCTCTGATATGTTTACTGGAACAAAAAGTATATCTGATGCGTGGAACGGCTTAGGACAAACAATAGGAAATGTTATTGCCAATATGGCGGCTGAATGGCTTGCTGCGCAAGTTGCTATGGCTATTTTTGGGAAAAGCGGACTAACATCTTCTGCAGCTCAGGCTACAGCTGGGGGAGCAGCCGTAGCAGCTGCATGGGCCCCAGCGGCGGCAATGGTAAGTTTAGCCACATTTGGAGCAAACTCAGGACCAGCAATGGGCGGTATTGCGTTGACTACTGGCTTTGCAGAGGCTCTTTCTGCGACAGGTATGGCGACAGGTGGCATGGTGTTTGGGCCTGGAACAGGCACTTCGGATAGCATCCCTACATGGCTTTCCGCAGGAGAATTTGTATTCACTGCGGCGGCAACAAAAGCCTGGGGCGCCGACAACCTCGCGGCCATGAACGCAGGGCACATGCCAAAGTTTGCGAGCGGCGGCATTGTGGCAGGTCCGTCACTAAAGTCCATGGGCATGTCTGCTCGTACATTTAGCCTTCCTACTTTGGCAAATAATGCTCTAACGAACGAGGCACCCAATGCAGGTGCTGTAAACAGTCTATCGATAAACATACATGCCATCGACGAAAAATCCGTTAAAAATTGGCTCAAAAAATCAGGCGGCCGCGAAATATCCAAGTATTTTAGCCGCCAGGCCAGCGAGTTTGCGGGGGTGACTGTCTGATGGACGTTTTCCCGGAAATAAAGACCATGGAATGGAATAATAAAAAAACACCCTCGTATGATGTGGTAGTGCAGCAATCGGGAAGCAAACGCCGAAAAACGATGGTTACGCATGCATATCCTGAGTGGACCTTGGAATGCTCTTTTACAGCACTAGACAGAAAACAAATCGATAAAATTTACGGGTTTTATTGCGCTCAAAGCGGCGGAGCCAAGCCGTTTTTGTGGTTCGACATGGAAGATAACAAGCAGGTAGGGATAAAGGCTGTGGGGGACGGCGTTACCGAAGAGTTTCAGCTTTATCGGTCACTAGGTGGCTTGTTTTATGAGCCAGTGCGCGATATAGTGGCAAACTCGCTTGTTTTGTGGCTGGGATCTAGCTTGGCGACGGGATATACGTTAGAGAATGGCAAGGTGATTTTCGGCACAGCCCCTGCGGCGGGCACGATTGTAACAGCTGATTTTCGCTACTACTGGCGTGTGGCGTTTGATGATGCCATCACGTCCGAGATTTTTTGGTACAACCTATATAAATTGAATTCGTTTAAGTTGGTGACAGTGCGATGAAAGAATGCTCTGAGGCGTTAAAAACGTTCCTCCATACGGCCACGGTATTTTATAAATGCGACTTGTACGAAATCACACTCACAAGCGGAACGGTTCTGCGGTACGCCGATTACGACATGCCTATTACGCTGTCGGATGGGCGTTTTTTTAGTTGCGAAGGACCTATCTTTTCGCGTGGGAAAACGAAGCTCACGGCCAAGATTGAGGTTGATTCGGTGGATGTCTCGGTGTATGCCGAGCAAGCCGAGCAAATTAATGGAATGTCCTGGCAGCAGGCGGCGCGGAATGGCCTATTTGACAACGCAAACTTAACGTTGTACAAATGCTTCATGTCGTCGCCTGGCGTTGTCGTGGGGGCGCTGGAATGGTTCTGCGGGTATGTGGATGTAGGCGGAGGCGGCGGTTTAGAACAAGAATGGATTATTAAATCCTACATGCAACTGCTCAATGTTGATTATCCTACCGGCAAATATTATCCAACCTGTCCATATACACTATATTCCGCGAAATGTGGATTGGTCCGCGCCAATTGGACTACAACTGGAACAATAACGCAGGTGCTTAGCAAGCAAGAGATCTACACCAACCTAACATTTACGGATGGCTATTACGATCTTGGTGGCGCTGAGTTTACCGGCGGCGATTTGTCAGGCGAGAGCATGTCTATAAAAAATTCTCACGCCGCCAATGGTCATATCGTATTTATTGTGGCTCTTGATTCGCTGCCGGCGGTCGGCGATACCATTGCTATTTATCCAGGCTGCGCGAGGACACCGGCGGCGTGTGAAAGCAAGTTTAACAACAAAACCCATAATTGCTCAACGCCGTACATCCCGCTGAAGGAGACGATCACGAAATGAATGTGATAAATGAAGCGTATTCGTGGATAAAAACACCCTACCATAGCGGTGCCAAGTTGAAGGGAGTTGGCGTGGATTGCGGCCAGCTCCTAATTGCGGTCTACGAGAACGCAGGCTATTTGGCTGCCGGAGAATGCGACCCAGGGTATTATTCGCCGGAGTGGCATTTGCACAAATCGGAAGAAAAGTACTTGGGATGGATCGAGCGTTACTGCGATCCCATTACCGGCGATCCGGAGCCGGGAGACATTGTATTGTTTAAGTTTGGCCGCTGTGTTAGTCACGGCGGTATTTTTGTTGGTGAAAACAAGATTATCCATGCCTATGTGGGGATGGGCGTCATCGAGTCCGCTTTAAACGAGTCGCTTTTCTTCGACAAAAAAGGCCAATCTCGCTTGTATGGAATCTATCGCCCAAGGCAGGTGGGGACATGAGCGGCCTGATCGGCGGTAGGGAAACCGTCATCGACAATGGCAGTGTAGCCGGTTTCCAGGTCAACGAGGCAACGTATGGCAATGTCGTGCCTCTTATCCTTGGAACATCTAGGCAAGCGGGGAACGTAATTGATTACTTTAATTTTACGGCCATCCGGCATGCGGAAACACAAAGCGCCGGCAAGGGCGGCGCATCTACTACCACCATCTCGTATACGTACAAAGCAGCGATCCTAATGGCGCTGGCGGAGGGGCAGATCAGCGGCGTCGGCAAAATATGGGAGGATACGGATACGGTAACAACCCTGGCGGACTCCGGAGTGACGCTGTTTGATGGAGCCATCGGGCAGGCGCCTTGGAGCTATACGCAGTCGGTGTCTCCGGATCGAGCGTTGCCGTATTCCGGGCTGGCGTACGTGGCCGGTTATATTGATCTAAACTCCAACGGCGGACTGAAGCAATACAACTTTGAAATCAAGGGGAAATTACTTGCCACGGGAGACGGAGTGGACGTGAATCCCGCAGATGCGGTTGGCTACATTCTTGCCGATTTTGGCGCTGGAGAAAATAACGCCAATATGGCCACGTTTGAAAACTTCCGAACTTTTTGCAAAGCATCCGATCTGTATATAACATTGGCCCTGACAGATCAGGCAAAGGCTTATGAGATCACCAACCGTCTTTGCGAAATGGCCAATACCATTGTTTTTTGGAGCCAGTCGAAAATGAAATTTGTTCCTCGCTGCGAAACGGAGATTACCGGCAACGGCGTGACCTATGCACCCAATACTACTCCAGAATACGATCTAGATGAAGACGATCTGTTGGAGCTGGAAGATGGCGTGTTGGTAACATGGGAGCGTACGGATAATGCCGAAACGTACAATCAGGTTACTGTTGAGTTTACCAACCGGGCCAATAACTACGAAACCGAAACAGTGGATTATCAGATTCTAGCTGATATCAATAAGCGTGGCCTGCGGCCCATGTCGACGGTCACATACCACGAAATCCACACCAAGGCCCGGGCGGAATATGTAGCGCAGATGCTGGCGCTGGAAAGCTGCTACGGCAGGAACACATTTAATTTCAAGCTGGGATTAGCGCACAGCTTGCTGGAGCCTGGGGACATTGTGACGCTAACCGATGCCGGATCGGGGTTGTCGCTGGTTCCAGTACAAATTGAGAGCATCGAAGAAGATGGTGACGAGGAGTACAAATGCACGGCGAAGTACAGACCATTTGGCACGTATTCCCCGGCTCGGTACGCTACCTACGATTCTGTGCGCGCCGGCATGGACCGGTATGCCGATCCCGGCAATGTGGCGGCTCCGGTATTTTTCGAGACGCCCTGGCAGGATGGTAGTCATAATGTGGGGATCATGGCTTGCGGAGTGTCGGAATCATGGGGCGGAGCTTATGTTTGGATTAGCGCTGATAATCAATCGTATCAGCAAATTGGTCAAATCACCTCTCCGAGCCGGTATGGCCACATAACAGGCGGCATGTCATCCAGCAGCAGTTCTGTTACTATCCAGCTAGAAGACAGCACCGCGCAATTGTTGAGCGTATCCTCAACAGCGGCCGACGCCGGCGCCACGCTCATCGCGATCGGCGCGGAGTGGATGGCCTACGAGACGGCAACGCTAGTGAGTGCTGGCATTTACGCACTGTCCGGGCTGCGGCGCGGCCTATATGGGACGGCTATCACGTCGCACGATCCAGGGGATTCATTTTTGCGATACGACGTGAGGAGCTTTGTGTATCCGTATACAACCGACATGATCAACCGCACGTACTACGTAAAACTTACCTCCTACAATGTATGGGGTAATGCGCTGCAAGACCTTGCGGATGTGCAAGCTTACTCCTATGCGATTCAGGGGGCTGGAGCATTAACGCGCACAGAGCGAGCCACTGTAGATGCAACGGCCGGGTGGGCATCGTACAGCTTCAGCCGGGTGTTTAATGATACGCCTACGCTGACTCTATATTGCCAAACGCCTGGCGGGCAGGTGTACTGGCGCAATGTTAGCGCCAATGGATATGATGCACTGATTCAAGTTGGCGGGGTACCCGCTGCCGGAGAATTTATTTATGAAGCGAGAGGGTGGTAATGTTGGCCGACACGCAAACTGCGTATAACTTGGCCGTGCGCCAGGGCGAAACGTTTTACCAAGAATTTCAATGGGCCTTTGAAGGCACGACGCCAGTTAATTTGACATCAATGACCAGCCGGGGGCAAATCCGTTCTAGCGCCAGCCATGCCGGGGTGATTTGTGCAATCACAATCGCCATTATTGACGCTGCGAACGGGATATTTGCACTAAAACTGACTGCCGCAGAAACAAAAAGCATCCCCACAACCGGAGATGCCTATGACGAGGCGGAAACGTATGTATATGACGTGGAGTTCACTGACTCTGCCGGCGCGGTCTACCGCGTACTGCAGGGCTATGTAACGGTATCTCCGGAGGTGACAAAATGATTGTTATTGCAGATACGTATAATTCCAAGCTAGCGGCCGCCCAGGCGGCAGAAAGTCTGGCGGCAGCTAGGACAGCGAGTGGCACCGCCGTAACGAGTGCCGCCACCGCACAAACTGCCGCCAGCACAGCTACTGCGGCGGCAGCAACGACAACTGCCGCGAGGGACACTGCTGTAACAGCTAGAGACGAGGCAGTAGCAGCTAAAGATTTGGCTGTGCCTGCCGCAAGTGCGGCGTCTGCAGCAGCGGCTACTGCGGTAGAAAAAGCGTGGTACTTATCGTATTTTAACCAGAGCAAAAACCTGTTTGACAAGCGCACTATGCTAACGGATACAGGGTTTGATGGGACTACCGGCACAAAGGCAATGGCAGGATTTTGCACATCTGATTACATGCCCGTCACGCCAAACACGCAGTATACGCGGACAGTAGCGGCAAACCTGATTTGGTACGCAATCGACAAGACTTATCTTGCCACTGGCAGCTCTACCGATTTGACAGTAACATCCCCGGCCAATGCGTACTGGGCAAGGGTGGCTTTTGCGACGACAAACGCAGCAACCTATCAATTTGAGGCGGGGGCATCAGCGACCGCATACGTCGCCGGTGGGCTTGATTTACCGATGCTATCGCTGCGCAAAGGGAATATAGTTGACCCGCTGCAGGATGGGCAGCTATACCGCCTGCCTATTACTGTAGCAGACCGGAACGCTATAACCATCAATCTGGCCTCGCTGGTAGTCCGCCAAGAAAAATCATTTCTGGTAAAAACGGAAGATAACCAATACACGGTTGCTGTCGGTGCGGACATTAGCTTGGCTAGTGTACTGACCGGCATTTTTGTTGTCGTTTGGCACAAATCGACAAACGCGCTGGCAGTATATCCGTATAATCAATTACCTAGTTACCCATATGGAATTTTAGCGACCTATGATTATACCTATAGACGCTTAACCAGCCCTTTTCCAGGGCTTATTAACATTATTTACGACACAACCTATATCGCTGACAGCAATAGTTATGGATTTAACCACCCTGCACGAATTAACCGTTCAACCGACCTACCTGAAATCACCAGCGAAAAAACAGGCGTTGGCGGCGTGTATTTTAACCCTATCCAGCTTATTCAGCAAAAATACCAAAAGAATCTTGTAAGTGACCCCTGGCTGACAAAAATGAACTGGCCTAGCATGTCCAGCACACTGAAACTTGCAAGAGGGCCACAAGGTATGCCCGTTAATTGCTCTGCCGCATATATCACCGGAGCGAATACTGGTGGACAGATATATATTGATATATCATCCCTGGGACTAGCGGCAGGAGAGGAATTGACCGCCTTTGCTGTGATTAAATCCGATGTGGCGAATCAGGCAAAGCTTGTTTGCGGTTCCTGGAATCGTAACACATCTACAAATGTTGACGGCAAAACATACGGGAGTCGTGTAACCGCGACTACTGACCCGGAAGTTGTTCACTGTGTATTCCCTTTGGCGGCAAGCGGAACAATAACCGATGTATTCTTCGGATTATCTAACTCTACAATAAGCGGAAGCCCCACAAGCTATATCACCGGCCTGCATCTGTACAGAGGCCGCGTAAAAGCGCCGGCTGCCTTTGAATCCATTATGTATGAGCAATTGGCTCCGGACGTGCAAAAGAGAATCATGGATAGCAATCCCTGCAGCCGGATTATGGATTTGTTTGACCAGCCTACGAAAAAGGTAAAAGTCAAACTGCTGGGGGACAGCATTACTGCTGGTGTTGGCGGCACAGGTTACGCGCTTAGTACCGACCTTGCTTACGGCGGATACTACCAGCCTGTCCGCACATCGACGAGTTGGGCGAATATGCTACTAGACCGGATTGTTGGGCAATTCGGACATGACCAGTATTTAGCAGCAAACAACCCCAATATACAAATTACTGCACCCATGACCGCTGCTAATTTATCGCATAGTAGCGGCGACACCGGGCTATCGGCAATAACGTATAACCTCAACGGTCTCTACCCGGGGCTTGGCGTTAAATGCGAGTTTTACGGCGACCATTGCAGTGTTTATTACACAACGATTAGCAATGGTGGCATTGTAAATGTGCTGATTGACGGAGTGCAGCAAGGGACAATCGATACTTATGCTGCTACAAGCACAAAAGGAAATGAATATGCAATTACAGGGCTTACCGCGGCAAAACATACCCTGGAAATCCAGCATACTAATACCAAAAATGCATCGTCTACTGGCGTTTATTTTTGCTTTAACGGCGTAAAGACGCCTAAAACCATCACTGTACAAAATTTTGGCGTTTCAGGACAAACGACTAAAGGCATTTACGAAAACCGAGCTACCGCGCTGGCATCTGATGATGATTTGGTGCTTATCCAGATTGGGACAAACGATCGGAATTCGGAAAGTTACCCCGAAATCACGAAAGCCTTTCTGCGCGAAATCATCAAACAAGCGCAGGTGAACGGGTCTCAGGTGTTGCTCATGTCCACTATCCCCAGCTCTGTTGCCAGCGATACATTGGAGGGCCGACTTTGGCATGTCGATGACTTGGACACCCTGACCAGGCAAGTGGCCAAGGAGTTTAGCCTGCCTTTTATCAGCAATTATGATTGCTTTTTCCGGTACGCGAGGGAAACAGGTTGCACGATTGACGACCTGCTCAGTGATGGATTGCATCCAAACGATTTAGGCTATCAGGTTATCTACGAGAATATCTGCCGGCATTTGGGTTTGTCGCTGATTAGACCGGGAATAGGGGATACCGTGTAATAATTTTGTAGAGGTGGCGATTTGGAGATGTTTGAACGAGCATGGCGGATGCTGCGAAACGGCGGGGAAAGTCTCTTAGAGTTTTGGCCCATCAAGGTGGCGTTGTCCGGTATTTCGGCGGCGTGGGCGTATTTGTTTGGCGGCAGCGAAGAAATTATCGCGGCCGCTATTATTTTTGTCGCGCTGGACACGCTGACTAAGTGGGCAGCGATTACAAAACGCTGGTTGCTGGATCACGGACACGAAGAGGACACATTGCGATTTGGCGACATGGTCTGCGGGTTCTTCCACGCCTGGGCGCCTGGTTATTTATCTTCGAGCGAACTGCGGCGGCACTGGCAGCAGCAGAATAAGTAAAAAGGCCTCGGCGATTTCCGGGGCCTATCTTTTTAGGGTAGTGGAGGTGGGGTATGTCGGATGATGTAATTGCACGCTTATTTGATAAAATTGACGATTTGAGGGACCGCTTGGCCAGAGTGGAGACAACTTTGCAGGAGCGCGACAACTCAAGCAAATGGTACTGCGGTGTAGTAGCCTGGACTGTTACTACTGCGCTGTCAATTTATGCGGTAATGGCAAATAAATAGGAGGTAAAGATCATGAAAGTATTTATTAATCCCGGCCATGCGCCGAACGGGAATCCTGATCCAGGAGCCTGCGGGCCCACCGGCCTGCGCGAATCCGATGTGGCTGCAGCCGTTGGGCAAAAAGTTGCGGCGTATTTAGTGGCTGCAGGATGCGATGTAAGGACCTTGCAGCACGATGACCTCGCCGTCATTACGGGCACATCGAACGAGTGGGGCGCTGATTTATTTATCAGCATCCATTGCAACAGCTGCGACAATGAGACGGCGGAGGGCGCTGAAACATTCAGCGATTACAATTCGGATGCCGGAGCCAAATTAGCACAGTACATCCAAGAGCAAATCATTGGCCTCCCTGGCGTCGTAGACCGCGGCTGCAAGACGGCCGGTTTTTACGTCATCAAATACACCGATGCGCCAGCGGTGTTGGTGGAAACCGAGTTTATCAGCAATCATGGCCGCGAGAAGGAAATGGCTACCGCAGCATGGCAGGACCGCATTGCCGCTGCCATTGCTCGCGGCGTGACCGACTACATCACCCAGGAGGATGCGTGATGGCTAAAATGCTAGTCGGCTTTGTAGGCGGCGACACCCGCCTGGACAAATTTATCGAAGGTTTCTCGCATGGCGTGGATTTAGACATCAGCCATGCTTTTTTGATGCTCTTCGGCGGTACGTATGAGTCCACAGGCGCAAAGGAGGCAGAAGACCCATACCCGGGCGTGTGGCTGCACTCGCCGGATAAGTTCCGCGGCGATCCGCATGCACGGTTTGTCATTGTTGATGTGCCTGATCGGCGCGCAGGCGAGGACAAAGCCCGTGCGCTGCTGGGGACTTTATATGGCTATACCGATTGCCTGGAGACGGGGCTGCAGGAGATTTTCGGCGTCAGCATCCCGGACAATGCGCTGACGATACATTGCTCAGAGACAGTCACCCGAATTCTTCGGGCGGCCGGACTGGACGTGCTGCCGGATCTGGAAGCCGGTTCCGTCTCACCGGCACATCTATATCGGACAATTATGGAGGATCATAATGGACGCGAAATTACTCTCTGATTACCAAGCTGCCGTCCGGGCGCGGGTGATTGTGGAACGCCTGCCGCCTGGACTGCGGGAGTACGCGCAGCAGTACGAGGCTTTATGCCTAGCCGATTTACGGGCGCAGGCTGGCCGAGAAGTGACCGAGGCTGAGCTGATGGCTACGGCCAAGCCGACTATTTTAAGCGTGCTGCAGGATTTGTGGCCGGTGCTGTCTCCGATCGTATTAGCGGTAGCAAAAAAGTACTTGCCCATTGTCGCGGCGTCGGGGACGGCAGGGGCAGCAGTAGCAGCAGCCCTGACAAAAATTTTAGGTGGAATGTAAAAATGGCAAACAACTTTTGGAGTAACATGGGCCTTATCGCGCTTTCTGGGCTGACATCGTATCTGTCGAGCAAAATCACCAGCAATAGTGCATCGTGGGTGCCTGCCCGTAATGAGATGGTCGCCAACGCTGCCAACGTGCTAGTTTCTACGGCCCTGCAGCAATTGCAGCAGACCACCGCGCAGCAGCAAACCTCGGCAACTACGGAGCAGCAGACGCCCAACACTTGATTTTTAGTCAAAAACTATAGGATTACTTGACTTTTTTAGTCAAGTAAATCGTATATATCAAACGAAAAGTAAAGTTAAAGCCAGCCTGGCGCCTCGCGGCGCTGGGCTGGCTTTTGCTGTATATTTACCAAAATGCTTGATGGTTTACTTTAATATTACTATGAGGTATAATTGAAATACAACAATCACAGTGCAGGCTATTGTAGAATGGTTTGAAAAAGGGGGTTAGCTTAATGCAATTTACTGACTTTTTTGAAGAAGTCTGTGAACAACCTTCTGCGGAAAAAAAAGTAATGAATGAAGCAGAAAATAATGGTGTTGAAAAACATCAAGATTGAAGAAGTGTCAAATTTTAACGATATTGAATTAAAATAAACCAGGCATTACGCCTGGTTTATTTTTTTTGGAACACATAAAGAATTAGTATGGCTAATTTGTTTTTCGATAAGTTCTCTTTCTTTTCTCTTCTTTTTTTCATCATCAATCATGGTTTTCTTCCATTGGTTAAATAAAGCTATAGTATGCATGTAAAATTCGTGTCCTGGATGTTTATTGTTATAACATATATATGAGTCTTTTGCATAACTAGTATTTTTAAAAAACAACGCGACATAATACGCCGAAAGATGCTCCGCCAGGTTCTCAAGAATGCAATTCAGCTTTCCGCTATAAAGCCTGGTGGAACTGCAGCTAAA
>NZ_JAQUZF010000026.1:0-27876 GCF_028691475.1 Anaeromusa sp. | reverse complement strand
TACGTTTACCGCGTAGACCAGCGCCTTGGCCGGCGGAGGGCGTGAGATGGCCCGGCATCTGGCCTTTGGTTTATCCGGCGAAGAATGTGCGGCTGACTGGCTGGCCAAGGAAGGCTATGTTATTTTAGAGCGACGCTTTCGTTGTCCGATGGGAGAAATAGATATTATTGCCCGCCAGGGACGCATCATCGTTTTTGTAGAAGTGAAAGCAAGACACAGCGCTGGATATGGCAGTCCGGCGGAGGCTGTTACTTGGGGCAAACAGCGGAAATTGCTGCGCACGGCGCAGCTGTGGCTGCTGCAAAAGGGTTTGACCGAAGCGGCCTGCCGCATGGATGTAATTGAAGTGCTGCAGCAAGAAGAAGCTCCGGTGATTCATCATATACCCAATGCTTTTGGCATGTAGGGGCAAATACAGCAAGGCCGGCTCTACGTCAACAGACGGAGAGCCGGCTTCTCGCATGGGGGGGGATGTGTTTTGTACGCGCAAACTTTTGGTTGCGCCACCTGCGGTATTGAGGGCGTGCCTATTACCGTCGAGGTGGATTTATCGAATGGGCTGCCTGCCTTTGAAATTGTCGGCTTGGCGGACACGGCGGTACGAGAGGCTAGGGAGAGAGTGAGGGCGGCGGTGCGGAACGCTGGTTTTGAATTTCCGGCGCGGCGCATTACGGCCAATTTGGCGCCTGCGGATATGCGTAAAGAAGGGGCTGCTTTGGATTTGCCGCTAGCCTTAGGGCTTTTAGCGGGAACCGGGCAGCTGCAGCCGGACGATATTCGCGGCATTGTTTCGATGGGCGAGCTGTCTCTTGAGGGCTTGGTGCGCCCTGTGCCGGGTGTTTTAGCAATGGTAGACGCCTGCCGCAAGGCGGGAATCCAGACGGTATATGTGCCGCAGGAGAATTTGCAGGAGGCGGCGCTGGTAACTGGCGTACAGGCTTTTGGCGTAGCTTCCTTACAGGCATTGATGGAGCATTTGCAAAAGAAAAAGCTGTTGCTGCCGGCGGATGCGGCAGAGATGGCTCAAAGCATGTCTCCTGTGTTGGCTGGAGGGGATTTTGCCGAAGTACAAGGGCAGCAAGGCGCGAAACGAGCTTTAGAGATTGCGGCGGCCGGTAAACACAATGTTTTATTAAGCGGCCCGCCAGGGACTGGCAAAACGATGCTGGCGCGGCGGCTTCCTTCCATTTTGCCGACGCTTACGCCAGAGGAAGCGCTGGAAGTAACTCGCATTTATAGTATTGCAGGGTTACTGCCGCGAGAAGCCGGTCTTGTTCAACAACGCCCCTTCAGGCAGCCCCATCATACGATCTCGATGGCTGGCTTGGTAGGCGGCGGTTCGGTGCCGCGTCCGGGAGAAATTACCCTAAGTCATCGCGGCGTACTATTTCTTGACGAACTGCCTGAGTTCTCGCGTCAGGTCCTGGAGGTATTGCGTCAACCCTTGGAAGAGGGGCGCGTTTCCATCGCCAGAGCCCAGGGGAATTATACGTTTCCGGCCTCGTTTTTGCTGATAGCAGCCAGAAATCCCTGTCCGTGCGGCTGGTTTGGCTCCCAAGGGCCGCATATTTGCAAGTGCAGCGACGGAGAAATCCGGCGGTATCAAAAGCGTCTTTCCGGTCCCTTGCTGGATCGTATTGATCTGCGAGTTGAGGTGGCGCCGCTTTCGTATGGTGAAATGAAGAGCAGCGTAAAAACGGAAAGCTCGGCTTGCATACGCCAGCGAGTGGAACGGGCCAGAGCGTGTCAAAAAGAACGGTTTGGAGCTGGTGGGACATTAGTAAACGCAGCGATGACACACAGCCAAATTTTGCAGTATTGTCATTTGAGTACGGAAGCGGAGCGGCTGTTGGCTCAGGCTTTTCAAAAACTGGGCATGAGCGCGCGCTCCCACGATCGCCTGCTGAAAGTAGCTAGAACTATTGCCGACTTAGACTCTAGCGAAGGCATTGAGATACAGCATATCGCCGAAGCGGTGCAATTGCGCGGCGGCGAAGAACTGGAAGGCTTGTAAGTTGATAAAACGCAAGGCGTGCGGGAGTTATCAGCTGAGAGACTTAACGCAGTTTTTTCCGCTTGCTTTGGCCAAGTATAAACTTTGATCAGCTCGCAGAACTAGCGTCGTGACAGTATCTTCAGCTTTTAGATGACTAAGACCTAAACTTGCGGTTATGCTGAGGTGAGCGTCGGCATGGTCTTGCTTGACATGAAATGAATTATTAGCGATAGAGGCACGGATTCGTTCTGAAATATCCCAGGCAATATGGGGTGCTACATCTGCTAAAGCAACAATAAATTCCTCGCCTCCATAACGACCAACTGTATCTTGCGAGCGGGTTGAAGCAGTTAGGATTGCCGCAACTTGCTGCAGGACCATGTCGCCCGCTTGATGGCCAAGATGATCGTTGACCGCCTTGAAATTGTCCAGATCAATCATCAATATTGAATGAGTTTATACTGTTGATAATCAAGGGGAGAATACTTCACTTGTAATCATCCTTTCGTAAAGAAGAAAAAGGAAATAGATGCTATTCTTGTTGATTAGTGGAAAAATACGACAGGATGTAAAAAAAACCTTTAAGTATGGGGAAATGAGAGCTAATTAATTACTATCATAAGGGAAGCTGAACCGACTTCTTGCGCGGCGAAGAAGTTGAAAGCTAGAAAAAAGATAATTTATTTAGGCGTAAAATGAAAAATAGATTACCCTTTGGTAACTATAAAATGTTATAATATCCACTGTCCAGATTGTGAAAAAGCATTCGCGAGCGTGCAGCTGCGTGCAAAGAGGGTTATATGAGATATTGGCTAGGGAGCTTATGCAAAAGGATTTTGGTAGTATTGGTCTGGGGCAATGTGCTGTTTGGAGGCCAAGTTTTTGCCAATCCTGAGGAAAGGAATATTCTGATTTTAAATGGATTTTCTCCTGAGTTTGCTGCGGTGGAAGGGTTTAACGGCGGTTTAAAAAGAGAATTTCAACGGCAGCCGGACTATATTGCCTCGTATTCTTATGAATATCTTGATATAGCGCGCTTTAATCAAGAAGGATATTTAGAAGAATGCGCCAGGCATTTTCAAGTGAAATATGAAAAACAAAAGCCGGATCTGATTGTCGCTGGAGATACAGTAACACAATTCTTGGGGGACTATTCGCAGCAAGTATTTCCTGACGTGCCTATTGTCGCCTTGCAACCGCTTGAAACCAAAGAGATAGCAGCCAATATAACCTGGGTAGGTAATTTCCGAGACGACCTGAGTAAAAACATCGAACTCATTTTAAAAATAAAGCCTTCTGCGAAAAAGATCGTAATTATTGCTGGCGATTCGATCTTGGAACGTGAGGTTATTGAAGCGTTTTTGCCCTTGGCAAGTCAATATGAAGATCAGGCGGAGCTAGTATTTACCAACAATCTCTCTCGAGAGGCCATGGTAGCTGAAGTAGAAGAGGGCGGCGAAGATAGTGCGGTATTATTTTTGAGCTGTCTTGTGGATATAACGGGGCAACGCTACGCTTCGGATCAGGTTTTAAAAGAACTATCTCAAGTGGCTAAGGGTCCGATCTATACAACGGATGCATCATTTCTTGGTCAAGGGACTGTAGGCGGATATCAGCGAAACTGGAGTGCCGCAGGGGAAGAAGCAGCCCGAGCAGGCATAGCTGTTCTTAAAGGCGAAGAATATCTTAAAGAGGATCCTTCGTTGAATACGTATGCCTTTGATGGGCGGGAATTAAAAAAATGGCATATTGATAAAGCTCTTTTACCGGCAGATAGTGTGGTACAATATAAAGAGCCATCGTTTTGGGAGCGTTATGAAGGGTGGCTCTTTAGCGGTGGAGCAATTCTTTTCGCAAGTGTTTTTATTTTATACCTGCTGCTTAACCGTTCACGAAGAAACGCGGCGGAAGAAAAAATAAAACAGATTAACCGAATGCTGGAGAAAAAACTTCAAGAGAGAACTGTGGAACTGCAAAAGATGGAAGCCGAATTATCGCGTTTCAAAATAGAGCAGGAAGCGGTCAAGGAAAATAGCGCCGAAGTTAACTATGAACTGGATTTTGCCGCGAAGACGGACCAACTTACGGGAATTTATAACCGGCGCTATATTCTAAAGCGAATTGAAGAAGAGTTAGCGCAGTTTTCACAAGAAGCCTGCACTTTTTCCTTAGCCCTTGCAGATGTTGACTTCTTTAAAAAAGTCAACGACGAATATGGCCATGAGGTAGGAGATAAGGTTCTTTTAATGGTTGCCGGTATGTTAAAAAGCTCTCTTAGAAAGCAGGATGTTGTTGCTAGATGGGGCGGGGAAAAATTCTTGGTATTGCTGCCTGAAACTACTAGCGAGCAGGCGCAGCAGCTGCTAGAGGGTGTACGTGAACAAATCGCTCAAACTGGATTGTGGGATGAAGAGCGCAATATACAGGTTACAGTGACGTTAGGGATTGCAGCGATGCAGAAAGGAGAAACGATTGATGCGGTCATGAATTACGCGGATATTGCGTTGTATAGAGGAAAGAAAAACGGTCGAAATTGTGTAATTGTAAACAATGGAACAATGAAAGATTTTTAAAAAGGAGAGTCAATATGCAGTTTCCGAGACAACAAGAAAGACAAATGCAGCTTACGGCAAAAACATTAGTTAAGGGGGACAATCGAATCTATCGGGTGCAAAATCCGTTTCGGACCGAATTTTCGTTGTCCATTTATTTCTTTCTTAAATGGCACCTGTCTAAATCCATAAAAACGGTATCCACGGCGAACCCTAAAGCCAATATTCTTTTTGGCAGGATTGGCGGTTCTTGGTGGAAGCCGCAGTTCCATGTTATTATTGGCGGCAGGACCAAGAAAGCGGTATTGGCTGCTGCCGAGATGCTGCAAAATGAAATGAACGGAAAAAAGAATAAAAAAGAGGATAAAAAAGAAAACGCAAAATAAAAAGTAAGCCGGCAGTGAACATACTGTCGGCTTACTTTTCTTATCCTGATTGCAGCCGTTCGGGAAGCACCGCAAGCATTTGCTTGTTGGATCTTTTCCTGCAAGAGTCGTACTTGCAACGGCTCATACCATTGTGACTCGCCTTCTCTGCTGGTATGACGGCCTTACCTGCCGCTCAGGATGCAGAGCTGCCAGACGAGAGTGCTGGAAGCGGACGATTTGATCTTCCATCCCAGTTGCTGGAACCAAATGGTCCTCTTCTTAGTTAAAGAATATCATCGAAAAGACAAAAGTCAACCATGGAAAAACAATATTAAGCAAAAAATTAAAAAACAACAAGGAGATATGAGAAAAATGAACACAAGCGGCTTCTCATACTAAATAGATAATTATTTTCTTGCAATTTTTTGTGTTCTATGATATTCTTAACAAGATCATTAGCAGGAATTTCCAAAAAACGTGAAGCAGATGCTGTAACTCTTCTCGTCGTGACTGGTAGCAATGTGAGATGGTCTCGGTAAAGGAAATGGTTTAGCCCGACCATGTTACCAGAAGCACGCATAAAGGAGGAGAGAGAATGGATCATCGCATTCAACAAATGCAACAGAAGTTAGCATTTTTGGGATATCGGCGTTATCAGATTCAAAGAATCATGGAAGAAAGTAACGGCTCGCATGAGCAGTTGCTTTTGGATTTGCAAAAATATGAAGTTCTTGGCGCGGATTACGTACAAGGATATAGTAAATAACTATCCCTGTGTAAGGGAAAAAGAGTTAGCGAAAGCTGACTCTTTTTTTATAGACAATTATGTCTGGAGAGGAGAAATTTGAAAATAGTGTGACACAGTTCTGATGAAAAGGTATAATAAAATTAAATTGACTTGAAAAGACAAGGGGGCAAGGACATGCTCAAAAAGATTGCAGTAATGACTAGCGGTGGCGATTCGCCGGGAATGAACGCAGCCATTCGCTCTGTGGTGCGTGTAGCGCTTCATGAAGGAGCGGAAGTCTGGGGGATTTATAATGGCTATGCTGGGATGCTGGCGGGCGAAATGGAACTGCTGACCTCCCGTTCTGTAGGGGATATTATTCAGAGGGGCGGTACGTTTTTGGGTACGGCTCGCTGTGAGGAGTTTCATACTGAAGCAGGGCAGCGGAAAGCGATAGAAAATGTACGTCAAAAAGGGATTGAAGGCTTGGTGGTTATCGGCGGCAACGGCTCTTTGACTGGAGCGATGAAGTTGGCGGAAATGGGGCTGCCTGTAGTTGGCCTTCCCGGCAGTATTGATAACGATATTTGGGGTACTGATTATTCTATAGGCTTTGATACCGCTATTAATACGGTGGTGGATGCGATTAACAAACTGCGAGATACGGCTTCGGCGCATCGCCGCGTCATTGTTGTGGAGGTAATGGGGCGTAAATCCGGTTGGATTGCGATGACTACCGGTTTGGCCGGCGGGGCGGAACATATCTTAATTCCAGAAATGGAGTATGATCTCCAGGACATATGCAAGCAGCTTGTCGCCTCGCGGGATTGCGGCAAAAAGTACAGCATTATCGTTGTTGCAGAAGGCGCTGGGAGCGCTATAGAAATCGGCAAGGTCATTGCCGAGGAGACAAATTTTGAGACCAGGGTGTCCATTTTGGGACATATTCAGCGCGGCGGTTCGCCTACGGCCATGGATCGGCTGTTGGCTAGCGCTTTGGCGGAAAAGGCTGTGTTGGCGCTTTTACAGGGACTGTCTAATATTATGTTTGGCTATCGTACAGGAACCATTTGTTCCGTATCGCTGAAAGATGCGGTAACGTGCCAAAAAACAATTGAACCTTCGTTGTTTCGTCTTTCAACCGTGCTTTCTTAAAGGAATGCTCTTACTGGGAAGGAAGGAGGGCTGTGGAAAATTCCACAGCCCTCCTTTATTTTCTTATGAGTTTTCAATTTTTAGTCCAATTCGACCACTAAGTGGACGGTGGCGTTCAGTTTTAGCAGGCCCGCGGAGATCGGCGTAGACGGCGCTGCATCGCCCAGGGCTTTAAGGCTGTACATCCGGTTGGAGGATTCTGGGCTTTGAACGCTGATGCCGCTTTCCGTGACAGTTTTAACTCGGACAACGCGTTTGTTCAAGGCGTCAGCAATGGCATTGGCCTTATTGAGACCATTGCGTACGGCTTGCGCTAGAGCGGCGTTTTTAACAGCGTCATCATCTTTTTTGCCAAATTGCAGATGATTTACCTGGTTACAGCCGGCAGTAAGGGCGGTGTCGATCACTTCGCCCGCTTTGTCCGGCGTGGTGGTTACCGTGATGCTGTTCGTGGCCTGGTATCCTTTAATTACATAGTTGCGACGACTGTCATCATTTTTGTAGAGCGGGGTTACGGTGTATTGGGTGGTCTTTATATGTTCCGTCTTGATGCCGATGCGTTCTAACTGTTGTTGGACGTTGGAGGATATTTCCGCATTTTTGCTTTGGGCTGCGCCTACGGTGTCGGCTTCGGTCAGCGTACCCAAGTTGATGTAGACGACATCCGGCGCAATTTCCTCCTGGTAAACGCCGCTTACCTGAACTTCCGTGGCTGAAGAGACTTCGGCAGCCAATGCAGTGGGACCAAGCAACGCGACAAACAAAGCGAGGGAACAGAACGTTTTGATTATTTTTGACATGTATATCAACTCCTTTGCTTATATAAACGCTTCTAAGAGAAAAAGGTAACGGAGAAAAATAAAAAAATCTGGAGCTCTAAGGAACCCAAGGATCGAGGGGTTCTTGCGTCTCCAGATTTAATTGGACTAAGAGCAGGTCTACTCTTTTTATTTTAATGTCAGGCAGCAAGGGGCTTTCGCGTCGGCGTTGGTGGAAAAAACGGCTTTTTGTACTTTGCTGGCGCTGTTGGTAACTACAACCGGTGTAATAGAAGATTTATTATGCGCCGTCAGTACGCGGGGATCGAAGGAGAGCAGTAGTTCTCCTTTATTAACTTTTTGAGCGACTTGCACATGAATTTCAAAGCCTTCGCCGTTAAGTTCCACTGTATCTAAGCCGACATGGACGAGGATTTCCAGGCCATTCTCCGTTATGAGCGCGATAGCGTGCTTGGTTGGGGCAATCAAGGCGATAGTGCCGTCGCAAGGCGAGAAAATTTGATGTCCCTCTGGTTCGACGGCGAAACCTTCACCGAGGAGATTTCCGGCAAAAGCGGCGTCAGGAACATTGGCTAAGGGAAGCACGTTGCCCGGAGCCGGGGCATGCAGTTGAAACGATTTGGCATTGCGTTGCAAGAAAGAAAACATGCAGACAACTCCTTTGTTTATGTATAGTTTAGTGGATGCTGAGATGCGCAACAGTCAGTGTTTCGGTGGAATACGCTGCGGCCGGCTACATAAGTTGCTTCAACCGTAAAATCATCATGGAAAAGAACAAAATCGGCATCTTTGCCAGGGGTTAAGCTGCCTTTTGTTGCGAATGCGCCGACGCTTTGGGCGGCGGTGCTTGTTACGGTGCGCAGTAACTCTGGCAAAGAGAGGGCGGTTGTCACTTGGAAATTTCGCAGCTCTTGGGGCAAAGAAGTAATGCTGCCAGCAAGAGCGCCATTTTCTAAACGAGCGGCGCCGTCGCTTACGTTGACTGTTTGTCCGCCCAAATCATAGCGACCTTCGCCAAGCAAGGCGGCTCGCATGGAGTCGCTTACAAGCAGCAGGCGGTCTACGCCTTTTTGGCGCAGGAGAAGACGTTGCATAGCTGGATGAACATGGAGATTATCAGCTATGATTTCGCAATATACATGCTCAAGATCTAACGCAGCTCCTATGACGCCTGGCTGACGATGATGCAGGGGCGGCAAAGCATTGAAAGTATGAGTGAGATGGGAGGCGCCGGCAGCAAAGGCTTGGCAGGCTTCTTCGTAGGTTGCGTTACTATGGCCGATAGAGACAATGAGGCCGGCGTCGCAGCAGCGGGAAATGAAATCCAAACCGCCGGGATCTTCAGGGGCTATCGTAAGCAAACGCAGCTGTCTTAGATAAGGCTTGAGAAGGGAAAAATCAAAAGAACGCAGATGCTGCGGCGCTTGTGCACCTTGCCGCATAGCACTGAGAAACGGCCCTTCCAGGTGGCAGCCTAACGAGCAGGCCCCTGGCCAGGAAGCTTGACTCAAATTTTGCAAGGCGGCTTCAATTCGCTGCCAGTCCATGGTCATGGTTGTAGGTAAAAAGGAAGTAACTCCCTGAGAAGCCAGCAGAAGGCTGATCGTATCTACGGACTTCGGCAGAGCATCCATAACATCGCAACCGCCGCAGCCATGAAGATGAGCATCAATCCAGCCGGAGGAAACATAAAGTCCGGCAGCATCAATGCAAGGCATATCGGAGGGCAGGTTCTGCTGCGGCAGGAGAGCTACAATGCGGGAATGATGGAATATTAGGGCCCATTGAGAGAGTATGGAATCGGTGGTGACCAGGCGGCCATTAACGATGGCTTGCATGACTGGCTCCTTTCGAGGGACTTGATAGGTACGGCCTGAGAGTACCACATTTGTCCAAATATCTCAAGATGAAAAGAGTCCTTTCTTTTGCTGACAGGGGCAGGAAATGTGAAATCATTGCAGAAGAAAACATAAAAAGACATAGAAAGGCTGGAGCAGAGCATGACAACGATAACTGGTCATACGAAATTGTACGGGCTTCTTGGCTGGCCAGTGGGGCATACGGCTTCCCCGGCTATGCAAAACGCTGCTTTTGCAGCGTTGCAAATTGATGCCGCCTATGTGCCGTTGGCTGTGGAGCCGGCTAAGATTGGCAATGCCATCAACTCTTTAATTACCTTGGGGTTTGCCGGGGCTAACGTTACGGTGCCTCACAAGGTGGAGATCATGTCCTTTGTGGATGAACTAGATGAAATGGCGCGGCGCATTGGCGCTGTGAATACCCTTGTATTTCAGGAAGGACGCGCGAAAGGGTACAATACCGACGCTCCTGGTTTTGCGGCGTCCTTGGCCAGAAGACAGGTGGCAGTGCAAGGTCGGCGCGTGGTGCTTCTCGGAGCAGGCGGCGCGGCGCGGGCGGTTGCGGCGGGACTGGCGGAGGCTGGTGCAGCAAGTATAGCTGTGGCGGCTCGGCGGCCGGAGCAGGCGGATTGGCTGGAAGCGGCAACCGGTAAGCAAGGGCGTGTGGTTTCTCTTGGGGCAGCGGCTGAAGCAGGAGCTCTGCTGGAAGAATGCGATTTGCTTGTGCAATGCACTTCTTTAGGTATGGCTGGCAAGTCGCTGGGGCAGTGTCCGGATATTTCTTGGGAGCGCCTGAAGAACGACGCTGTTTGCTGTGATATTGTCTATCGGCCTTTGCAGACGGCTTTCTTACAGGAGGCGGCCAGACGTGGACACAGGACCGTGACCGGAGAGGGTATGCTGGCAGAGCAGGGAGCGCTGGCCTTCGAGCTGTGGACAGGCCAAACGGCGCCGCGCGAGGTGTTTTACGCCAAGCTGCATGACTTTTTGCAGGAGTCCGGGCCGGGTTAGAACGAGATCGCTTTTTAAAGCGCTTTTAATTAGAGAACCGCTATTTTAGAGAACGATTCGCTAACGGCGCTGCAAAGCGCCGTTTTTCTATGTTTGCGAATTTCTAAATAAAGGAGGCGGTGGCGGTGCGAGAGGGCGCGTTGGCATCAAGGCAGTTTCGCGCTGAGAAACCGAAAGAGCTGGCTAGGCTGCCGGTGCCTCAACTGGTAGATGCGTTATTGCAGCAGGCTCTGCAGGAAAGAGCTAGTGATATTCATATTGAACCTGCGACGCAGGGGCTGCGGGTGCGGTTCCGAATCGACGGCATGCTCCGCGAAAAAGAGCTGTTACCGCTAGAAATGCAGGCTGCGGTTTTATCGCGCATCAAGTTGTTGAGCGCACTGGATATTGCCGAAAAGCGCTTGCCTCAAGACGGACGCTGGCGGGTACAGAAAGAGAATCAGGACGTGGATGTGCGCGTATCTACCTTGCCTGTGCAGGGCGGAGAAAAGGCGGTACTGCGCATTTTGCCCTTTCGGGGCATGCGACAGAATATAGAAACCTTGGGTTTCAGCAAAGATGCTTTGCAACGTTACCGGTTGCTCTATCAAAAACCCCAAGGAATCATATTAATCTGCGGTCCGACCGGGAGCGGCAAGACAACCACCTTATATGCGACCTTGGCGGAATTGAATCGGCCGGAGAGCAACTTAGTGAGCATTGAGGACCCGGTGGAACTGCAGCTGGCAGGCATGAATCAGGTGCAGGTCAATGCGAAAGCAGGACTTACTTTTGCCACGGCTTTGCGCGCGATTTTGCGGCAAGATCCCAATATTATTATGGTAGGAGAAATTCGTGACGCCGAGACGGCGGACGCGGCTGTGCGGGCTGCCATGACCGGACATTTGGTCTTCAGTACCCTGCACACTAACGATGCGGCCGGGGCGGTTGCGCGGCTTTTGGATTTGGGCGTTCCGCCGTTTTTAGTGGCTGCTTCGCTATTGGGAGTGGTGGCGCAGCGCTTAGTCCGCCTGGTTTGCCAGGAGTGCCGGCAATCTTATCAGCCGGCGGAACATACGGCGGAAGAGATGCTGCTTAAAGACGTGCCTGAGGGCAAGCGGTCCTTTGTAAAGGGTTGCGGCTGCGCTGCCTGCGGTCAAACCGGCTATCGGGGGCGGCAGGCGATTTACGAGGTTATGCCGGTGACGTCACGACTGCGCCAACTGATTCAAGAAAAGGCGGCTGCCTACGAAATCGCCGCGGCGGCGCGGGAAGAAGGCATGCATACCATGAGTGAGGATGGCGTTGCCAAAGCCGCAGCCGGCCTGACGTCCTTGTCCGAAGTGGTGCGCGTGGCCGCTGGCATGGCGTGAAGGAGGTGAAGAGGCATGGTTGAGTTTTGGAACCGATTGTTACAAGAAGCACGGACCGTACAAGCTTCCGACTTGCATCTTACAATCGGCGCGCCTCCTCTTGTGCGTTTACAGGGTCTCCTAAGTCCTTTGGCAAAGCAGGCTGCTTTGACGGCCGAGATGACGGCAAGCTTGCTGCGGTCTTTTATTAATGAAGAACAGTGGCAACAGTTTTGCCAGCTCGGAGAGCTGGACTTAATCTATGAGGTGGAAAAGAAACGGTATCGGATTCATGCGTTCCAACAGCATGAAGGGACGGCGGTAGCGGTGCGGCTGATACCGGAGATGTTGCCAACGCTGGCGCAACTGGGGCATCCGGAAGTGCTGCGTCAATTGGCCTGCAAGCGCCGCGGCCTGGTTATCATCTGCGGTCCCACAGGCTGCGGCAAATCGACCACGTTGGCGGCCATGGTGCATCAAATTAACTGCGAGCGGTGCTGTCATGTGATTACCTTGGAAGAGCCAATTGAGTATTTACATACGCATCGGCGCAGCATTGTCAATCAAAGAGAGATTCCGCAAGATACGCCGTCTTTTTCCCAGGGACTGCGGGCTGCTTTACGCGAAGACCCGGATGTAATTTTGGTAGGGGAGATGCGGGATGCCGAAACGATGCAAACGGTTTTGACCGCAGCGGAAACAGGCCATTTAGTGTTGGCAACACTCCACACCAACGAAGCAGCTCAGGCCTTGGATCGGATTATTGACGGGTTTCCGCCTTATCAGCAACAGCAGGTACGGCAACAGCTGTCCATGGTGCTGGAAGCGGTGGTGGCGCAGCAACTGCTTCCTCTGAGCGAGGGGCCGGGGAGGGTGGCTGCCTTGGAAATTTTGTTGGCCACACCGGCGGTGCGCGCCTTAATTCGCGAGGGCAAGACGCATCAATTACTCTCGATCATGCAGACAAACGGGAAAATGGGCATGCAGACCATGGATATGGCGGTAGCGATCTTGTGGCGGAGGGGCTTGATTTCGCGCGAGACGGCCTGTACTGGAGTAAAGGACTTGGACTTGCTTTAAAGCTGGAAGTAGGCGAAAGTGATGCGGGAAATGAGTGAATACGCCTATCGCGCTCGCGGACGCGACGGGCGGGAACGATGCGGAGTTTTACAGGCGACTAGCGAAGCGGAGGTGGCCGCCTATATTCGGGCACGCCAGTGTTATGTGACATCGGTAGTTCGATGTGCGCCGCGCAAAGAAAAACACTGGGAACGACGTCCGGCTGCCAAGGAACTGGCTGTTTTTTGCCGCCAGTTTTCTTTTCTAATAGATGCAGGGGTGTCCTTTTCGTCTTCCTTGCAAGTGCTGCGCCATCAGGCCGGAAGTCGTCGCTGGAAAACGGTTTTAGAAGAAGTGGAGCGACAAATCCAGGCGGGAACTTCTCTGACAGGAGCGTTAAGCAGGCAGTCTGCTTTTTTCCCGCCCTTGCTTTTAGGCATGGTGGAGGCGGCGGAAGCTTCCGGGGCCATGGAGGCGATTTTGGGTCGCTTGGCGATCTATTTCGAGAAAGAGCATTCTTTGAAGCAAAAAATGTTCTCGTCGTTGTTATATCCCGCCTTGGTATTGCTGATGGCGTTAGCCTTGACTTTTTACATGCTTTTGTATGTACTGCCGGTTTTTGCGGATCTGTTTGCCCAAATGAACCTGGAGCTTCCTTGGTTGACGCGGTGGTTGCTGCAAGGAAGTTCCTGGCTGCGGCAGGAAGGGATCAAGCTGGCGGGATTCGTAGCGGCAGGGTTGCTTGGCTTGCGCTTTTGGCAAGGTAAGAACTCTTGGCTGCGCTGGCGGGATAAAATAGTCTTGACGCTTCCGGTTTGGGGCGAATTTTGGCGTAAAGCCGTGATTGCCCGGTATTGTCGTACCTTAGGGACGTTGTTAGGCAGCGGCCTTGCTTTGCTGCCGGCGCTGGATTTAGCGCAACGGACGACAAGCAATCGGTGGTTTTTAGAACGTCTGCAGGCGGTGCGACGCCGCGTGAGCGAAGGAGAAACCCTAACGGCTTCTTTTGGCGCCAGCGAGTTGTTTCCGCCTCTTGTGGTGCAGTTGGTAGCGGTAGCCGAGGAAACGGGCAAGCTAGAGGCCATGCTGGCAAAGGTTGCCGATTTTTATGAGGCTGATGTAGAGGAAGCGGCTGTACGGCTGGGGGTATTGCTGGAACCTTTCGTGATTGTTTTTCTAGGACTGTTGGTCGGGACCTTGGTTTTGGCGGTTATGCTGCCTGTGTTTGAATCCGTAGGAGCTATTGGGTCCTTCAAGTAATACGGTGTATGACGGAAGGAGTGACGTACTGATGAGACGGTACTGCCAATGGGGAAAATGCTGGCGTCAAGAAGGCGGGTTTACTTTAATTGAATTGATGGTGGTTATCGCCATTATCGTGACCTTAGCGGGGATTGGGCTTTTAAAGTATGAAGATTCGCAGGCTATGGCGCGGGGCGCTAAATTGGTGGCCGATATGCGGAATATGGATACGGCGTTGGTGATGGTTAAAGCGGAAGGAACAGCTGCGCCAACTTTGGCTTTGATTCAGGAGCGGCTGACGCCGGACCCGGTGCTTTCGCTGCAAAAGATGCAGGCGACGAAAATCCGCGTAGGCGGTGCGGCGTATACGAGTGAACAAACCGGGGCGTTGGCGTACGGCATCAATGCGGCTAAAGGGCAAGTGACTGTTAAAATAGACAGCCGAGATTTGACAGTGGACCAACTGCTGGGCTTGACGGCGCAGTAAGTTAAGCATAGGGCCTAAACAAGAGAACCGGAGTGATCGGAGGGTACGGCTGAGGAAACGAGGTTAGGGCAAAGAAAAAATCAGGCAACCACCTATTGCTTTAGGAAGTTGCCTGATTTTTAGGGAGTGTTTCCATACTGTGTCCGACTTAGTCCGGTTTTTCGTCCTGTGGACCGTCTTGTTCCAATAAAAGTCTTAAATGCAATCAATACCGCCGTCGCAGCCCTCTTGCATACCCTCTCGTGACTCTTGTTCAGTTCTTCTTCTCGATAATGTTAGAAGTATAGATCCCGCGTGCCGCTTTGGATTTTTGCCAGCTCGCGGCGGGTTGCGTCGCGGACGTCGTTCTGGGGAATTGATGCCAGCTGTTCGGCGATTACTTTTTCTCCCACACTGCGAGTTTCTTCATCCGCATAATCAAGAAGATATTCCTGGAGCGTCAACAGAGCGTTGGGGAGACAGACATTTTGAATTTCTCCGGTTTTTGCCAGCGCCATGAAGCGGTCGCCAGTGCGTCCTTGGCGATAGCAGGCAGTGCAATAGGATGGTACATAACCTTGGGCGCAGAGCATGCGGATGATCTCGTTGGGCGAGCGGCCGTCGCTAGGCTCGAATTGCATGCCGCTGCTTTCAGGATCCAGGTGCTCGCCAGGGTGTGCCTGCAGTTGCGCGTAACCGCCGACACCGGTACAGGAACCGGCGCTGATTTGAGAGATGCCGTAGCGGATAAGGCGGTCTCTTGTACCTGGTTCTTCACGGGTTGACAGGATCATACCTGTATAAGGAACTGCTAAGCGGATGATGGCGATGATTTTAGCGAACGCTTCGTCGTCGACTAGATAAGGGAAGGTTTCCAGATTGATGCCGCTGGCCGGGCGCATGCGCGGTACGGAAATAGTATGCGGGCCGACGCCGAAAGTGCGCTCCAAATGTTCGGCATGCAGGAAGATGGCCACGGTTTCGTATTTATAGTCGTAGAGGCCGTAGAGAACGCCTAACCCTACGTCATCGATACCGGCTGTCATAGCGCGGTCCATAGCAGTGGTGTGCCAGTTGTAGTCTTGTTTCGGTCCGCCTGGATGAAGGGCCGCATAAGTAGGTCTGTGATAGGTTTCCTGGAAAAGAATATAAGTGCCAATGCCGGCTTCTTTTAGTTGCTTGTATTCGTCAATAGTCGTGGCGGCAATGTTGACATTGGCCCGGCGTATACTGCCGTTACCGCTTTTGCTGGCGTAAATTTCCTTGAGCATGTCGGTAACATAGCTGATAGGACAGTTGACCGGATCTTCGCCAGCCTCGACGGCCAGACGTTTATGGCCCATGTCTTCGAGGATTTCCGCTTCGCGGCGGACTTCTTCGGCGGTGAGGCGGCGGCGCAATTGTTTTTCGTTACTGCAACGGTAGCCGCAGTAAGTGCAATTGTTGACACAGTGGCTGGACAGATACAGCGGTGCAAAAATGACGATACGCTGACCGTAAATGTCTTTTTTTATTTGCTCAGCCGTTTGAAATAGTTCTTCTTGCAGGTTCGAGTCTTCAACTTGGAGCAAGACCGCCACCTCTGCTGCAGTCAATCCTTGGTGTTTGGCGGCTTTGGTGATGATCGCGCGGACTTGAGCGGTATCGCGGGCTGCTTTTTTTCCTGCGGCCAGCAGCTCTTCTATACGGGCCTGATCGATAAAGGCGTCGCTGGTACGTTCTACATTGCTAATCATGAACAGGTGCCTCCTTTTTCGCTGTAAGTGCTGATTTGACAATTACGCCGGGCAGATTTCCCAAACGACCGGTGAAGGCGCCCACGTCGTCGGTAGAGCCTTCCACAATCAAGGCGATGACGCCTGAATCTGTGCCGTGATGAGGGATGCCCATGCGGCCAACAATGAGATGACGGTACTGGCTGATTAATTGGTTGACCTTGCCGGCGATGGTTTCGGGAGATTCTACGACAATGCCGACGACGCCAATACGTTTTTCCACATAAACCCTCCTTCGCAGTCCTGGCTGAAAAATGCAAAAGCTTCCCTACAGACGCAAGCTGAGAGAGGCGCAGAAAAACAAAAAAGCCTCTCCGACCGCGCAGGTAAAACCCCCTTGCGTTCACAGCAGGACCGAAATGTATGTTCCTTGGCAGCTTGCTTAAAAACATTTAAACATTCTGTCTCAGAATTACTTTTTTCTTATTATACACCGAATAGATTGAATTCGTAAAGAACGTACCCAGCGGTTCGTCTTGTGCTATAATATATAAGTTATGGATTGAGGCTGGCTGCCAGCGCAGAAAAAATAGTTGGCAGTTTGTTGACGGAGAGGAGTCTTTTCCGTGCATATTGTTTTGTATCAACCGGAAATCCCTGGGAATACAGGGAATATAGCGCGCCTTTGCGCAGCTACGGGCTGTACGCTTCATCTGGTGCATCCTCTCGGTTTTTCCGTGGATGATCGTCATTTAAAACGGGCCGGCCTGGACTACTGGCACTTGCTTTCCATTCATCACCACGAAGATTTTGCATCGGTAGAGCGAATGCTGCAGCCGAGGCGATTCTTCTTTAATACGACTAAGGCGCATAAGGCGCACAGCTCGATTCAATATGAGGCGGAGGATGTGTTGGTATTCGGCAGGGAAACTGCTGGTTTGCCGCCGGAAGTGGTGGCAGGCAAGGAAGAGCAGTGCCTGCGCATTCCTATGATTCCGGACGCTCGCTCCTTGAATCTGTCCAATGCAGTAGCGGTAGTCGTGTATGAAGCATTGCGCCAAATTGGCTACCCGGAGATGAAGTAAAGCTGCAAGAAGAAAAATGAGGTGCTACATGACGGCAAGAAGACAGCCTTGGTTTGGTTCAGCCGGTAATCCCGACGCTTTTTATGAAGCAGGAGGCAAAGCAAGTGCGGCCATGCCTGCGTGGCTGGCGGCGCAGGGTCTAAATGCCTATGAGTATCAGTGCAGCCGGGGCGCTTCGGTCAAAGAAGAAACAGCGCGCAAAATCGGTGAAGCCGCTAAAGAACATCAGGTAGCGCTGAGTGTTCATGCGCCTTACTATATTAGCCTGGCGGCGGAAGATGAGACTGTAGTGCATAATACACGGGAACATTTTCGCAAGTCATTGCGCGTAGCCCATTGGTTAGGGGCGGATCGGGTGGTCTTTCACATCGGCGGCGCTGGCAAGAAAGAGCGCGCTGTCGCGTTGGAGAGAGCGCAAAAGGCTTTTTTGCGCGTGTTGAAGCAATGCGGCGAAGAAGGCTTGCTGGAGGGTGTCTGGCTGTGTCCGGAAACGATGGGCAAGAAAAATCAACTGGGTACGCTGGCGGAAGTTCTTGATTTTTGCCTCTTAGCGCCGCAGTGGCTGCGGCCAGCTGTAGATTTTGGCCATTTGCATGCGGTGGCGGGAGGCGCTTTCTATACCAGGCAGGAATATGAAGCGGTTTTTGCGGCTGTGGAAAAAGCCTTGGGAGCGGAGGCTTCCCGACAATTGCATATTCATTTCAGCAAGATTGAGTTTACTGGCGCTGGAGAAAAACGGCATTGGACATTTGCAGATTCCTTTGGGCCTCCTCACGAACCTTTGTTGGAATGTTGTGTGCGAGGCGGCTACACGCCGCGGATTATCTGTGAATCTGCGGGTACGCAGGCGTTGGATGCGTTGCAGATGCGAGACGAATATCAGCGCTTAGCAAATTGTTTTTAGTGGACGCGCAAGGCGGGGTTATACGATCCTGGCCTGATGCTTTCCGAAAAATACTCAGCCGTGCTATAATAAGGGAGAATTTTGAAGGGAGTAGGCTAAAAGGTTTATGATAGAGCAGATGCAAAGCGTATTTCAGAAACTGCAGCGTGTGATTCATGTGGGGCGTTTATTGGCGGAAGAACCGTTGTCGCAGCATACAACCTTTGCTATCGGCGGCCCGGCGGATATTTTCATACAGCCTGGCAGCATGGGAGAACTGGCGGCGGCGATGCAGGTGCTGCATGCGCATCAGGACGTGCCTGTTACCATTTTGGGCAATGGCTCTAATGTGCTGGTATTGGACCGGGGCATACGCGGCGCGGTGATTAAATTAGGCGATTTTTTAAGCTCCTTGCGCCGGGAAGACAATCGTATCTTTGCCGGGGCAGGCTCGCTTTTGAGTGAAGTATCGGGATTTGCGGCCGCCCAGGGCTTGGGCGGCATGGAATTTGCCGTAGGTATTCCGGGCAGCATTGGCGGTGCCGTCTTTATGAATGCCGGAGCGTACCAAGGAGAGATGAGTTGTGTGGTTGACGCGGTTACCGCCGTTTCTCCTACAGGGATAGTGCGCCGGTTTTCTCGTGAAGAATTAGAGTTTTCGTATCGGCACAGTATTTTTCAAGACAATGGACATATTGTGTGCGAAGTGGAACTGCTGTTGGAAGTAGGCGAGAGCAGCGAGATTGAGGCTCGTATGCAGGAGCTGACTCAACGGCGGGAAAGCAAGCAGCCGTTGGAACTGCCGAGCGCCGGCAGTACGTTTAAGCGTCCGCCGGGACATTTTGCCGGCACGTTGATTGAACAAAGCGGTCTGAAAGGATTGCGTGTGGGCGGAGCCGAAGTGTCGCAAAAACATGCCGGTTTTATTGTCAATGCCGGCGGCGCTACGGCGCAGGATGTCTTAGCGTTGATCTCCGAGGTGCAGCGGCAGGTGCAGCAGCAGTTTGGCGTATCGTTGCAGCCGGAAGTGCGCATTCTTGGGGAATCTTGAAAGCGGCAGGGAATAAAGCATGACACAGAGCAGGCGGGGACTTACGAAGCCGGCGCAAAAATGTCGGTTTTCGAAACCTACGTGGCTCTGTGTTCGACGTTTTAGTACTGGGAGAATGAAACTCAGGTCGAGAGGAGACGTGCTTATATGCGTTTGACGTTTCTGGGAGCCGCCAGAATGGTAACTGGCTCCAGCTATCTTTTGGAAATTGGCAATAGCCGTGTTTTGGTGGATTGCGGCATGTTCCAGGGGGGCAAGGCGATTGCGGCATTGAACCGCAGGCCTTTTGCCGTAGAACCAGGCAGCATTGATTGCGTGCTGCTGACTCATGCGCACATTGATCACAGCGGCTTATTGCCGAAATTGTGCAAAGAAGGCTTTAAAGGTCCTATTTACAGCACAAAAGTGACGAACGAGTTATGTCGGATCATGCTTCCTGACAGCGCTCATATTCAGGAATCAGATGCGGAGCTGACGACGAGAAAAGGAAAACGTTCGGGTATGGCGGAAATCCAGCCGCTTTATACAGTGGACGATGCTTTTCAATGTCTGCAGCAATTTCGCTCTGTGCCTTACGCTGAGGATTTGCTTCCGGTTCCTGGTCTGCGGGTGCGTTTTCAAGAAGCCGGACATATCTTGGGGTCGTCGGTGCTGGAGATTTGGGGCGAAGAGAACGGGAAGACGGAAAAGCTTCTCTTTACGGGTGACCTAGGACAGCCGGAGCAGCCGATTATTCGCGATCCGGCGATTATTGAGACTGCGGATTACATCATCAGCGAGTCTACCTATGGCAACCGCAATCACGAACAGTACGACAAGGAAAGCCGTCTGGCAGAGATAGTCAATGAAACGGTAGAACGCGGCGGCAATATCATTATCCCGGCCTTTGCCGTCGGCCGCACCCAGACGCTGCTGTATCATTTCTACAAACTTTGGAAGGCGGGGCGCATTCCAGAGATTCCTGTGGTCATCGATAGTCCGTTGGCCATTTCAGCAACGAATATTTTCTTCAACAATATCCAGGACTTTGATGAAGAGACAAAATCTCTTATGCGCGGCGGCAAGCTGCTAGAACTGCCGCAGCTGCGTTTTGTGCATACTGCGGACGAGTCCAAGGCTTTAAACGAGGATTTGCAGCCGAAAATCATTATTTCCGCCAGCGGCATGGCTGACGCCGGACGCATTTTGCACCATCTCAAGCACAATTTGTGGCGGCCGGAGTCCAGCGTGCTTTTTGTGGGCTATCAGGCCCAGGGCAGCGTGGGGCGTCGGTTAGTAGATGGCGCTAAACGGGTGCGCATGATGGGCGAAGAAATTACCGTCAAGGCGCAAATTCATAATTTAGAAGGCTTTTCAGCCCATGCGGACCAAGAACAGATGATGACTTGGCTGAGCGCTTTTAAAGAGAAGCCTGCCTGTATCTTCCTGGTTCACGGAGAAATTGAAATGTCCGAGCCCTTCAGCGAGCGGATTCAGTCTCAGCTGGGGTGGCCTGTATATATTCCCCGTTTTGCCGATGCGGCTCTTTTAAAGGGACGCGAATGGGAAATCGTCGAGTCCGACGTGGTGGTGCTGGATCCGGCCATGCGCCAACTGGACGAGTATTTAGATCAAATGGAGGGGGACTACCGGGCGATGCGTCGCCGCATTGCCAAAGTGGTGGCTACCCAACCAAGCAAAGCCAACGAAATGCTGCGGCGGCTTAGCAAAATTTCTGCTTACTTCAAAAAAATGTTTAATGACGTCTGAGAACGTCCTATGAGGAGGAACTATGGAAAGAACAGATATTCGCAACGTGGCTATTATTGCTCACGTTGACCACGGTAAAACTACATTGGTGGATGCTATGCTGCGGCAGAGCGGTGTTTTTCGCACTAACGAGCAGGTAGCGGAGCGGGTCATGGACTCCAATGATCTGGAGCGGGAACGCGGCATTACCATTTTGTCTAAAAATACAGCTGTGCTGCATAGCGGCGTAAAAATCAACATTGTAGACACTCCTGGCCATGCCGATTTCGGCGGCGAAGTAGAACGCGTACTGAACATGGTGGACGGTGTGCTGCTTTTGGTAGACGCTTTTGAAGGCCCTATGCCGCAGACCAAATATGTTTTGCGCAAGGCCTTGGAACAGAAGCTGAAACCCATTGTGGTCATTAACAAAATTGACCGTCCTGACCAGCGCGTTGATGACGTAGAAGATGAAGTTTTGGAATTGTTCATGGAACTAGATGCCGACGATGATCAGCTTGATTTCCCGGTTGTCTATGCTACGGCTCGGGATGGCATCGCCAAATTGAACATGGCGGACGAGAGTTCCAATTTGGAGCCCTTGTTCAAGCTGCTTATTGAAAATATTCCGGCGCCTAAAGGCGAGATTGACGGTCCGTTGCAGGTTATGGTAACGACTCTGGATTATGATGAATATGTAGGACGTATTGCGATCGGGCGCGTTGTACGCGGACGTATCAAGAACGGCCAGAACGTAACGGTTTTGGATGGCGAAAACCAGCGCAAAGGGCGCATTGGTCGTCTATACGGCTATGAAGGCCTCAAACGCCGGGAAGTGGAAGAGGCGGCTATGGGCGATATTATTGCCGTTACCGGTTTGGATGACGTCAATATTGGCGATACCATCGCCGATACGGAAAATCCAGAAGCATTGCCGACTATTGCCATTGACGAGCCCACTCTTTCCATGCTCTTCAGCGTCAATACCAGTCCTTTTGCCGGACGTGAAGGCGATTTTGTTACCTCGCGTCATTTGCGTGACCGTCTTTTCCGGGAAGTGGAGACCAACGTCAGCTTGCGTGTAGATGAGACTGATAGTGCAGACAGCTTCAAGGTATCGGGACGCGGCGAATTGCATTTGTCTATTCTCATTGAGACTATGCGTCGGGAAGGTTTTGAGTTTCACGTAGGCAAGCCAGAAGTTATTTATAAGACCATCCAGGGACAGCGTTGCGAGCCGATGGAGCTTTTAACAGTAGATGTGCCGCAGGACTTTATGGGCGCGGTTATGGAAAAACTGGGCACCCGTAAAGCCGAACTCATCAATATGGGCGAGATTTCCGGTTATCTGCGCATGGAATTTGTTATTCCCGCGCGCGGCTTGATTGGCTTCCGTAATGAACTGCTGACAAGCACGAAGGGCAACGGTATCATGAACCATGTATTCCATGGCTACGCCCCCTACAAAGGAGATATCCAGGGCCGTACGCGCGGCGCTCTGGTGGCGTTTGAACCTGGCGAAACCACCGGTTACGGCATTTACAGCGTGCAGGATCGCGGCGTCATGTTCATCGTTCCTGGACAAGAAGTCTATACGGGTCAGATTGTCGGCGAGAATGCCCGGGAGCAGGATATGGATGTGAATCCCTGCAAGAAAAAGCATGTAACCAATATGCGTTCCAGCTCGGCGGATGAAGCTATTCGTCTGACTTCGCCCCGCATTCACAGTCTGGAGCAGGCGCTGGAGTATATTAACGATGACGAGTTAGTAGAAGTTACGCCTAAAAGCATTCGTTTGCGTAAGTCTATCTTGGATCGCTCGGCGCGGGCGCGGTCGAAAAAAGGATAAAAATTTTCTGACGCCTGCAGGAATTGCGGAATTTGGCTCGAATTAGCATAAAGAAGTGACAGTATCTGCAAAAGGAGGAATGCCCCATGGCGGCAAGCTTAATGGAAAAGCTGACCAATTTTTTAATGCCTTTGGAGGAAGAGGAAGAAATTGCTGCAGCACCTGTGCGGCAAAGCAAAAATCCGCCTCAACTGACTGTGCATGAAGGCGCTGCCAGACGGGGGGAAGAGTTTTCCATCACCGTCGTAGTCCCGCGGGCCTACGAAAATGTCTGTTCCTATGCAGATCTCTTATTGCAGGGTAAAGGCTTAATTGTTAATTTTTCTTGCTTAACCGCTGAGGAACAGCGTTCTATGGCTGATTTTCTGGAAGGCGTCTGCGCTGTATGCGAGGCGGGCTCTCTTGTGGTAGAAGAGCGTCTCATTATTTATGCACCGCAGCAAGTTGAGATTGAAAAGCAGCTTTTTGGCGGATATTCCGTTCCTGCTTATGGCAAACACGCTTAAAAAACGGGTACGAAACCTCCCCAATAGGGGAGGTTTTTTTACTAGTTTGCCGTAACCCTCATTCGAGCCCTCCCTCTACTCCCTTTACTCTTGTTCAATCTCATTCTCTAAAATAGTGCATGAAAGGCGGTTTTCTTATGAAACAAGTTGTATTTACCTCACAAGCACCTGCGGCGATAGGACCCTATTCTCAGGCAATTCGCGCCGGAGAGTGGCTGTTTTTGTCTGGACAGATTCCGGTGGACCCGGCAACAGGCGAAGTTGCGGGAACCGATGTGCGCACACAGGCCCGCCAAGTTTTGAAGAATATACAGGCTGTTTTAGCGGAAGCGGGAACTACGGTGCAAGCGGTTGTTAAGACGACGGTGTTTTTAAAGGACCTTCAGGATTTTCAAGCTTTTAATGAAGAGTATGCTAAAGTATTTGCCAGCGAAGCTCCAGCTCGTTCCTGCGTGGAAATAGCGCGGCTGCCGAAAGATGTGCTGGTAGAAATTGAAGCGATTGCTCTTATGAAGCCATGAGCGGAAGCCTTGAAGAAAGAAAAGCGGTGTTGACGCTGCCGGAAGTCTATACGGCTGCCAGACGCCTTAAAGGCGTCATTCACCGGACATTGCTGGACCATAGCCATACTTTCAGTTCCATTACAGGCTGCGAAACGTATTTGAAACTGGAAAACCTCCAGAAAACGGGCTCTTTTAAAATTCGCGGCGCTTATAATAAAATTCAGACTCTCACCCCAGAGGAGCGCGCTTGCGGCGTGATTGCGGCTTCCGCCGGCAATCATGCGCAGGGGGTAGCCTATGCGGCGGCTCAGGCCGGTATTCCATCTGTCATTGTCATGCCGGAGCATGCACCACTAGCAAAAGTGGTAGCGACTAAAGGCTATGGCGCGGAAGTCGTGTTGGCTGGAGCCACCTATGACGAATCCTATGAGCATGCTTGCCGCCTGCAGCGAGAGCGCGGGCTGGTATTTGTGCATGCGTTCAATGATCCTTGCGTGATGGCTGGGCAGGGCACGATCGGTCTGGAAATCCTGGAGGATTTGCAGGACTTGGAGGCTATTGTGGTGCCTGTGGGCGGAGGCGGGCTTATTTCCGGCATCGCCCTGGCCGTGAAGCAGGTGGCGCCTCATGTCAAGGTGTATGGCGTCCAGGCCGCTGGCGCGCCGGCTATGCATTTGTCGAAAAGGGCCGGCTGCTATCAGACCACCGATTGTGCTGTAACTATTGCTGACGGTATTGCCGTGAAGCAGCCAGGCGATTTAACCTATGATATTGTTCAAAAGTATGTAGACGACGTGGTTATCGTAGAAGACGAAGAGATTGCGGAAACAATTTTACTGTTGCTGGAGCGCTCCAAGTTGATGGTGGAAGGCGCCGGGGCCACTTCGTTAGCCGCGCTGCTGTTTCAGAAGCTGTCCTGCAAAGGAAAGGTTGCTGCTGTCCTTTCCGGCGGCAATATTGATGTGAACTTTATTTCTCAGATCATTGAGCATGGTCTCGTTAAGTCGGGAAGGCGAGTGAAAATTTTGACTCGTATTGCTGATCGGCCAGGAGAGCTGAGCCGTTTGCTGGATCGCATTGCGCAGTTGCATGGTAATGTCATGCAAGTATTTCATGATCGTGCCGAGCGCTGCCTGCCTTTAGGACAAGCGGTGGTGGAAATCAGCTTGGAAACTAGAGATGAAGCGCACTGCCAAAGTATTTTGGAAGATTTAACCGCACGGGGTTATGAAGTAGAGCGGGATTGAAAAAAGCCGGCAAGTACTCGTCAAAAGAGAACTTGCCGGCTTTTTAAGGAGGGTATAAAATTGAAAATTCAACACATTCGTTTAGGAAAAGTGCGTATTCCTTTAAAAAAGCCTTTTAAAACCGCTTTGCGAGAAGTGTTTTTTGCCGAGGATATTATCGTGCAGGTTGTAGCGGATACTGGCGAAGTTGGCTTTGGCAATGCGCCGCCGACGCTGGTAATCACCGGAGACGGCCAACAGTCGGTTGCGGCGGCTATTCAGGAAGTATTGGCTCCTAAATTGATGGGTATGGATGTAGAGAATCTCGAAGGAATTATGACGACCATTCAAGGAGCGCTGCATCATAACTATTCGGCGAAAGCCGCTATGGACATCGCTGTGCATGATTTGTTCTGCAAACGTTATGGCATGCCGTTGCAGCGTTTTCTAGGAGGATATCGTCAAAGCCTGCAGACGGATCTGACAATCAGCGTTAATGCGCCGGAAGAGATGGTGGAAGACTCTCTGGCTGCCGTTGCCGCAGGATATCGAGAACTGAAAATCAAGGTAGGTACCGATGCGGCGCTGGATTTGAAGCGGGTCCAAGCCATCCGTCAGGCTGTGGGGAGCGATATTCAGCTGCGCCTGGATGCCAACCAAGGTTGGAAAGGCAAAGAAGCGGTGAGGACCATTCGCTGCTTTGAGGATAAGGGCTTGGATATTGAACTTGTTGAGCAGCCAGTGGCGGCGCACGATTTTGCGGGGCTTAAATATGTTACTGAAAATGTAGAAACCAACATTATGGCGGACGAAGCGGCTTTTGGCCCGGTCGAGGTGTTTCAGCTATTGTCTATGCGGGCTTGCGATCTGATCAGCATTAAGCTGATGAAAGCCGGCGGCATTTATAATGCCGTAAAAATTCTTAATTTGGCCGAAACCATGGGCGTAGAGTGCATGATGAGCTGCATGCTGGAAAGCAACGTAGGCATTACTGCTGCGGCCAGCTTGGCTGCCGCGAGAAAGAACATTACCAGGGCCGATTTGGATGCGGCGGTACTGCTGGCGGAAGAACCGGTAGTGGGCGGAGCTTCCTACGCTGGCAATCAAATTCTGCTCTCAGAGGCCTCTGGACTAGGAATTACGGAAGTTCTTGGCTGGGAAGAGATTTAAAAAAAGGAAACCGCTGTGTGGCAGCGGTTTCCTTTTTTAATTGTCCAAGGCCAGTTCGGGAACCAATATGTCCTTGAGGGCGTCGAAGGGGACGACAAAACGCAGGATGCCATCACTGGCAGGACTGATTTCACAGGGTTCGTAGTAAAGCACAAGCCCTTCGGGGGTCAAGTAGAAAGACTTTTGATTGGTTATTCCCCGGAAGTCCCAGTGCGAGCCGCTGCGTCGGTTAATGTCGTCCCGAATCCATTGTTCGAGACGGTCACGATAGGCGGCTTGGGGAATAAATAAATCCTTTAATTCTAAAACCTGCCCGTTTTGATAGCGCAAGGTCATGGTATGAAACTTAACCAGGTCAGGAGAAGCGTCAAAAATTGCGTAGCTTTTTTGGGTAAGGCTAAGTAAATCGACGCCATTATAGGCTACATAGTATTCCGAGAAAAAATGGCTGCGTTGGTTGTATTCCAAAGGAAGCTGTCCGTCGGCGGTCATGCGGTGGATTTCCAACTGATACTCTTCCCAGTCTTTTTGTACTTCCAGCAGCAGCAATTGGTTGATTTGAAATTCCAGCTTAGGCCGCTGGGTTCGCTGCAGCTGAGGGATGAAAGCGCTGCCTTTTGGGGTTTCGGCGAAAGCTTGAGGAACGACTTGAAAGAAAGCGTCGGCCTTCGTTGCAGGGAATACGCTCAGACAGGCAAGCAGTAAAAAAGCAAAGCAGGCTTGTTTCATCAGGGGACCTCCTTTGTAGTCAGTTCTTGTTGGAATAATTCGCTGTCTGTATCTTAAAACCTGCTGATATAGGGAAAGAGGACGAACAAGAAAACTGCTGGAATGGAACAAAGGTATCAAGGACTAAGAGCTCCTGCATAACCGTCGGCATTATTGTATTTGAGACAAGATTTCCGCGCGCCTCGCAAACACTGGCTGCGTCGGCAGTTTCTTAACTCGCTGCGTTCAAACAGGCGAAACTGTCATCATCCTTCGCCAGCATTTTCGTCCTGCGGACCGCTTTGCTCCCAAAAGTCTCAAATACAATCACGGCCGCCGCAGCCTCAGTCGTTCCCACCCTTTACTCCATCTATTCCTGTTAAATTCCGTAACCCTCAGTCGAACCCTCCGTGACTCCCGCGACTCTTGTTCAATCTCCGTACTCTCTGGTCTTTCGCTGGCTTTTCTCTGTTGCTCCGAGTTGCGTTCCAAAGGACCGCGTAGCGATTTTTCTTATGAGCCCTGTAAAAAATATGAAAAGTTCAAAGAAAATTCACAGGAAAATCATGACTTTGTGCAGAATAAATACTTACATAAAACTAGAGCTTTAGAGTAGGAAGCGGTGGTTTTGTGGTCAATCAAAGAGTAGGCTTGAATATAAGAACTGGAGTTTCGCGCAAATACCTTGCAGCACTCAATGCATTCCCTTGTTTTTCACCCGACGATGTCAGGTGAAAATGGGAAAAAGCAAAATTGCAGCAAGGTATTTATAGCGCGGGAAATCCTATGAGGGGTATGTCCTGCGGGGCATGCCTCTTTTTTTTATGAAAGAGGGTGCACAGCAAATCTAGTCTCCATTTCGACACCATTCCGCAAAGTGCTCGCAATTGTTGAATAGAAGATGATA
>NZ_JAQUZF010000025.1:0-27951 GCF_028691475.1 Anaeromusa sp. | reverse complement strand
TACCCATTTTTCGAATAATTGGACTTGCTTTGGATTAGATTTTCAAAATGCCCGTGCCAAGGTTTAGTTGTGGAATTTTATTCGATGGATTTAAGGACTTTATGAGAACACTCACTTTACTCCTGTTCAAAACCCGTACTTCTCTTCGCGTTTTTGACAGTTTTGTGAACAAGCAGGAAAGAACCGGCCTTTGTCGAACCTATATTCCTATGTGCACTGGACATTGATTGTAGGCAGAAGGAAAAGGAGGAAAATTTATGGCAGGGAAAAAACAACTAATAGCAGCTGTTTTAGCAGGAGCTTTAGCAACAGGGATTGCTATGCCGGCTACGCAAGCTTTTAGCTTAGGCGATGTGTTGAAAGTAGGCGGTATTGGCTTTTTGGTGGATCGCTTTGCAGGACCGCTGAATAGCTTCATTAATACGTTGACGTTTAAAAGCAAGGCGGGCAATGAATTTGCGACCAAAGTCGTGCCTGTACTGACTTTTGGCAGCGGCGGCTATGTGGGGGCGGTACAGGTAACTGGCTCGCAGGAACTAGTGGACCGGACAAAAGCTGTATTGCAATTGGAGAGCGATTTCAATGGAGGACAGTTTCGCGTAAAAGCCCTGGTGCCTATTGACAGTAAAAATCCGGTTAACTTTACTCGCGTACAAGGCGTAGGCGTTTCGGCAACCATTGATGTCCGTATTTAAGGATGAGGAGGCTACATAGAAGATGAAACGATGGATGATAATGTTTGCGGCTTTGCTTGTTTTAACCATGAGCAGTGGAGTGGCGCTGGCGGAAGAAGCCACAGTAGTAGACAAACTTAATTCGATTGATAAAGGCCTTTATGGAAGTGAGCAAACCGGCGCGCTGCTAGAACGGGTGCAAAAATTAGAAAAAGATGTAAATGGACAGGTGACGAAAGAAGCGATTATTCCGCGCGTAGATTCCCTGTACAATTCTGTTTTTCATTCGACAGAAGCGGCTCCTTCTTTGATTTTAAAAGTTAATGCCGTGGAGTGGGCGCTGCAGCATCAAGTGAATGGTACAGTTCCTGTTAAAAGCCGAATAGAAGGGCTGGAACGGATGGTAACCGGCAATTCGGTTCCTGGCGCATTCCAGGACAGGGTGGCTAAATTACTTTCAATGGCCTATGCTGACGGCAAAGCCCAAACAGCTCCGCTTACTTTGCCTAAAGACTCTCTGATTAAAATCAGCTTTTTGACGGCGCTGGATAGTAAAACGGCGCGCGTAGGCGACGTGGTGGATTTTCAAGCGGCAGATGATATGTATATTAATGGCATCTTGGCTGTAGCCAAAGGAGCTCGCGGCATGGGTAAGATTAGCAAAGTAGAGCGTGCCAGTAACTTTGGGCGAGATGGAAAAATTGAGATTAATTATGAAGATATTGAGACCATTGATGTAATAAAAGTGCCGATTTTCTTGGGCGACAAGGCCAAAGAAGAAACCAAGTCCTATGCAAAAGCAGCTGGCGCTACCGTAGCAGGCATGATTATCTTAGGCCCGGTTGGTGTGATCGGCGGCGCCTTTGTTCATGGTGATGATCTGAAGATCCCCGTAGGGGCGCAGATGTTTGTACAGACTAAAGCCGAAACTTCTTTAGTGGGGGTTGTGCCTCCGGGAGCTGTAACACAATAGCATGGTGATCAACAAGCACAAAGCAGGCTTCATGCCACTTTGTGCTTGCTTTTTTGATAGAAAAGATACGTTTCATGATTTTCCCATACGGGGAGATTGCCGCGTCGCTGCGCTCCTCGCAACGACAGAACAAGCTGGCTGCGCGGTGTCATTGCGAACGTAGTGAACGTCTGTTTTTCAAATTAGGCTCGTACTCCGAACCCTCACTTTACTCACTCTACTCCTGTTTTAATGTAGCTCTTCGGGGTTCCTTCTTTACAGTCTCAAGCCTGGCGTGTACAATAAAGAATAGAATATTTTTGAGCGGGAGAATACATAATGAATAAATCGTATAAATGGCTGGCTGTCGCGTTGTCTTGTATGATTGGCGTGGCTGTGTGTGCAGAAACCGGCGAGGCCGCTAAAAAGAAAAAAGAAGAAAAGCCCAAAGAAACCTTGCCTGTTACGGTTGAAGGGGATGAACTGTATTTTCAAGACAGCAGCGGCGATTTGTATGCAAAAGGCAATGCTTTGCTTGAGCAAGGCTTGGAAAAAGTAACTTCAGAATTTATTCACGGCAATGCGAAAAGCGAAACCGTCTTTGCCGACGAGGAAGCTACTCTTTGGCAGCCAGGTACAAGGCTTGTCGGGCAAAAAATCGTATACAATTATGGCGACAAAACAGGGCAAATGGAGAACGTTCATGGTACGCTGAATAAAGAGATTGTAAGCGGGCCGCGCGTAGAGATATATCCTGACCACTATGTGATTTACAATGCCTCGACAACTCGCTGTAATGCTAAAATTCCAGATTATCGTCTAACTGCAGAAAAAGTCATTATTTGGCCGCAGAAACAGATGATTGCTTATGATGCCAAGGTTTGGATAAAAGACAAGGTCTTTTATGCAACACCTCGGTATCGTAAGTCGCTGGATCCAGATGAACAGGAAAGTGAAATGCCGAAAGTAGGATATAACTCGGATAATGGCTTATACCTGGAATATTACTATCAATATCCGCTTGATGAGCATTTGTCAGTCGGTATTGACGTTTTGACGGGAACCAAGCGCGCTTGGCGCTCGGGTGAAGATATCAGCTATCATGGAAATGGCTATAATGTAATTTTGCGGCAAGGTGATTACCAGGATACAGATAATCGCTGGATTAAGAAAAAACCGGAAGTAGAAGTGAACTTTGGTCAAAAGCGTATTGCTGGGACAGCATGGAAGTATGCTCCGAAATTAATTGCCGGTATGTGGGAAGATGATACAAAACGCAGTTGGCACCAGGACTATACTCTGTATTTTGACCGTGATCCGATTAGTTTGGATAAAAAGAAGACTTTAACGTTGCTGGTAGGCACTGGCTATGAAAAGATATATGAAAGTTATAATCGCTCACAGCAAAATATATTCCGCCAAGATGCCACGTTAATCAAGGGTTGGAATCCGAAGCTGACCACCTGGGTTGCCTTTCATAATCGCCAAAATCAGCAAAAAGTCTTCAATTACAATACCGATGACATGTCAAGGGAGTTTGATGTAGGTTTCTCGTATCAACTAGATCGTAAAAATCGCTTTGTCTATAATGAAAGTCACGATATGATCAATCATCGTCTATATGACAGGGATATCAGCATTGTCCGGGACTTGCATTGTTGGCAGATGACGCTTACGTATCGGGCTGAACGCAAACAAGTGAAAGTGGATTTGGCTTTGACTCGCTTTTAACGGACCAGCCAAGGAGAAAGAATGATGAAATTGCAGAAATGGGTACCGCAGCTGAAAGGGAAAAAAATACTGCTTTTAGGCGATATGGTAGCCGATGTCTACGTAAAAGGCCATATTTCTCGTGTTTCCCGGGAAGCGCCAGTATTGGTGTTGGAGCATCGCGGCGAGACGATTGTACCGGGGGGAGCTGCTAACGCCGTGCATAACGCGGCAGTTTTAGGCGGTGTAGTCTATGCAGTAGGTATATGCGGCGAAGATAAAGCGGGAGAGAAGCTGAAAGAACTGCTGCAAAGCAAAGGTGTTGTAGTTGACGGACTCTTTCAGGATGTGAAGCGTCCTACGATCACAAAAACGCGTATTTTAGCGGGCGGTCAAGCAACGGTGCGACAGCAGGTGGTGCGGATTGATCAGGAATCAAAAGAACCGTTGGCAAAGGAAACAGAAGAAGCCTTGCTGCATTATATAGAAAAAGTATTGCCGGAGATGGATGTGGCGGTGATCAGCGACTATGGCAGCCAGACTGTTTCGCCGAAGCTGCGGCAAAGGCTGATTGCGTTGTGCCGCGAGCAAGGCGTGCCATGCATGGTGGATTCTCGCTATGCTATCCAGCAATTTACTGGCGTGGAACTGATCAAACAGAATGAAGCGGAAGCGGCAGCTGCCTTGGGGCTGGAGAGCTTGGATGAAATTGGTGCGGCGAAAGCGGCAGAACAGATTGTGTATCTGCTTCAGGCGGATGGGATTCTTTTGACCCAGGGCGGCGACGGCATGACGCTGTATGTGCGCGGCCAAGGGGCCAAGCATATTCCTGTAAGCAATCGCAGCGAAGTCTATGACGTGACAGGCGCTGGTGATACGGCAGTGGTGACCATGATGCTGGCCTTGGCGGCTGGGGCGGATCACTACAGCGCGGCGAAGTTGGCCAATTACGCAGCTGGCGTTGTTGTGCGCAAGCATGGAACGGCGACGCTGACAGCGGATGAATTATTACAGGCAGTGAAACAAGGAGAACTGGCGGCAAAAAAGCAAAAGGAGGAAAGGAATAAGCTTGGAGTGGAGGAAGTTTAAGCAGACTTCCTCTGTTTTGCTTATTTTTATAAAGATATGGGAAATAAAGTGATGGAACGAAACGAATTAGTACAAGAAGTTGCGCATTTGCAAGCTGCAGGGCGCAGAGTGGTTTTTACCAACGGCTGTTTTGATATTCTTCATGCCGGACATGTTCGCTATCTGAATGCGGCCCGGGCGGTAGGGGATGTGCTCGTGCTTGGCCTGAATAGCGATGCTTCCGTGCGACGGCTTAAAGGCGAGTCTAGACCCATCAATAGTGAAGAGGATCGGGCAGAGGTGCTGGCTGGACTGGCGGCTGTCGATTATGTGGTTATCTTTGACGAACCAACCGCAGAACCGCTAGTAGAGCTTTTAAAACCGGATGTATACGTAAAAGGCGGCGATTATACGGTCGAACGCCTGCCAGAGTCTCGCATCGTGGCTTCTTATGGCGGCGAAACTGTACTCATTCCCGAAGTCCCGGGGCGCTCGTCAACAAACATGATTAAGAAGATACGTGAGACCGGGAAATAATGATTAACAGGGAGTAGAGGGAGGGCCACGGGAGGGATAATATTGAATAAGGATTTGGGAATAGAGTGAATTTAATTCATAATCTTATCGAACCCTCCCTCTACTCCCTTTACTCCTGTTCAAAAACCCGTAATGAAGTATATGAATATTTTAATTGTAAAGCTAAGCGCCATTGGAGATATTGTGCATGCGTTGCCGGTAGCGAAGGACTTAAAAGAATGTTTTCCTGGCTGCCGCATAACCTGGGTGGCGGAAGCAGCAGGCGCCTCGCTTTTAAAGAACCATCCTTATATTGACGAAGTGCTGCTTTTTGACAAACCTCGCTTTAAATCCTTGAGCGGGCTTGTTAAGCATGCCCCTGGCTTTATTTCGGAACTAAGGAAGCGCCGCTTTGATGTGGCGCTGGATCTGCAAGGGCTGATGAAAAGTGCCTTGATTGCTCGGCTGAGCGGTGCGTCGAAACGGCTGGTGTATGAAAATGCCCGAGAAGGAAGTCACTTGCTGGCGGAGAAAGTAGTCGGTCCAAATCATGGCGGACATGTAGTCGAACTATATCGGGATGTAGTGCGTCATTTGGGCTGTCAGTTGGGCTCCGCAGCTTTTGGCCTTGGAGAGGCAGTGACCGGTGAAGCAGACCGAGCTGCGGCTATTTTACGCCATGCCGGAGTAGGTGAGAATGTTCCTTATGCCGTGCTGGCCTTGGGGGCTAACTGGCCGAATAAGATCTGGCCGCCGCGTCATTTTGCGGCGCTGGCAGATAAATTGAGCGGCCAAGAAATTGTGCCGGTGGCGATTGGTGCGGCTGGAGATCATAAGTTGTATGAAGAAATGGCAGCGTTTACGGAAGTGCCGCCGGTAGACTTGACAGGTAAAACGAACCTCCAGCAATTAGCTGCTGTAATCAAAGGGGCAGTTGTTTTTATAGGCGGCGATACCGGCCCGATGCACATGGCGGCGGCGTTGGGTGTAAAAACCATCTGCCTAATGGGACCTACTGACGCGAATCGCAACGGCCCTTATGGCCAACCGCAGCATGCGCTGGAAGTACAGCGTGACTGTGCTGGCTGCTGGAAACGCGTTTGCCCCAAAGGCCTGGACTGCCTGGACGTACTTACGCCGGAGCAGGTTTGGGAGAAGATTTTTGAGCAGGAGTAGAGTGAGTAGAGTGAGTAAAGTGAGGGCACGGATAAATAATGGGATTGAATATAAAAAATTATCGAACCCTCCCTTTACGCCATTTACTACTGTTAATGGTATAACGACAGTATGCGATCTAATAAAATGAAAATGATGAACAGGAGAAGCGGAGCTAGATTGAGTGAATGGATTGAACATAAAAAATATCGAACCCTCCCTTTACTCCCTCTACTCCTGTTAATAAAAGAACAATGAAACGAATTTTGATTATTAATTTGGCTTTTATTGGCGATGTGCTTTTGTCGACGCCTGTTGCCAGGTCTTTGCGACACGCCTACCCGCAGGCGCGTATTGACATGATGACCGTGCCAGTGGCTGCGCCGCTGGCGCAGCGCAATCCCTACGTCGATGAAGTTATAGTATACGATAAAAAAGGACAACATAAGAAATGGAAAGCGTTGTGGCAGCTGCTGCGGCAGATTCGTTCGCGCAATTACGATCTTGCGGTTTGCACTAATTTTGCGCTTCGAGGGGCGATGCTGGCCTTCTTTTGCGGCATTCCCCGTCGGCTGGGCTATGCGGCGCAGCACGGCGAGTGGTTTCTGACGGATGCGGTTTCTCCAGTACGGCCGCCTTTGCGGCATGAAGCGGAGAACTATTTGGATGTGCTGCAGCCCTTGGACTTGGAGGCGGCAGATTTTTCTTTGGAACTTGCTTTGCAGGCGGACGATGTTGTTCCAGCTGCCAAGGAAAAAGAAAAGGCGGACAAGCCGATTGTTGTCTTATGTCCTGCAGGAAGCTACCGGCGCAAGAGTTGGACTACCGACGGATATGCCAAATTGATTCAAAATCTATCACCACAGGTGTCGTGGTATCTGATTGGCGGCAAAGCCGAAGCGCCGTATTTGCAGCGAATTGCAGCAAAGGCGGCAGTGCCTGTTACGGTTTGGAGCGGCACGCATACACTGCCGGAGGTAGCCGGGCTCATGCAGCAAGCCGCCTTAGTCATCAGCGTTGATACGGCAGCGCTGCATATGGCTCAAGCCGTTCATACGCCTGTTTTGGGCTTGTTTGGCCCTACGGATCCTCGGATCTGGGGGCCCCGCGGCGCTAAAGACCGAGTGGTATGGCTGCAAAACTGCCAGCCTTGCTGGGGGCGGGGCGAATGCGCTACCCAACATTGTCTGCGGGACCTGCCTGCGGAAACCGTCATTCAAACTGCTCAAGAAATGCTGCAGCAGGGTACGGGAGATACGGTTCACAGAGTAACTGAGAAAGGCCAGAGAGAATAAGAGATTACGGTTTCACACAGAGTAACAGAGGTATCAGAGGAATCCAGAGGGAGAAACACGTTTTACACAGAGTAACTGAGAAAGGCCAGAGAATTGAAAATTTAGGAGATTGCCGCGCTGGCGCTCGCAATGACAATAACCGCAAGCCATCCCTGAACCATTTTTTTCTCTGATACCTCTGGCATTTCCTCTGTTCCTCTGAGTTTCGTTCTTATTTTTCAATTTCTGTTTTTTTTACTTAGAAATGAGGTTTTCCTATGCAGCCGCGTTTAGCGATATTGATTCTGACGTACAACGAAGAAAAAAATATAGGTCCCTGCATGGACAGTGCCGCTTTTGCCGATGAAATCGTCGTTGTAGATTCCGGCAGTACGGATCAGACAGCGGCCATCGTGGCAGAAAAAGGCGGCAAAGTAGTTGTCCATCCGATGACGGAAGGCTTTGCGGGGCAGCGCAACTTTGCTTTGACGCAAACCCAAGCCGAGTGGGTGCTCTTTTTGGATGCGGACGAGCGGCTGGCACCGGATGTGGCGGCAGAAGTGCGGCGCATTATGGAGCGGGGCGATGCTTTCGCTTATGAAATTCTGCGCAAGAACATTGTCTTCGGCCAGCCTGTTTTTCACGGGGGACATGCGCCGGATTGGTCGCTGCGCTTTTATCCCCGAGCGGCCATTCGTTGGGAAGGCATTGTGCACGAAGCGGCAAAAGTGACGTTGCCTGTCAAACGGCTGCAAGCATGCATGTTTCACCATACATACCAGGAATGGGAACGGTATTTTTTCAAACTGAACCAGTACACGACTATGTTGGCGCAAAAAATGCGGGACGAACGCAAAAAAGTGCGTTTTTCCGACTTGTTATTGCGTCCGATGGCGGGCTTCTTTAAATTTTACATATTGAAAGCCGGTTGGCGAGATGGCCGTATGGGTCTGGTGCTGGCTTTGCTGCATTTTTTCTATACTATGACCAAATACTTGAAGGTATATTATGGCGCTCCTGTGGAAAGGAAGTAAGACGATGAAATTTGCCATTATGGAATCGGTTATGACCCCGGGCGGTCATGAGATTGATTATGACCGTATTCTAGTAGAAGAGCTGCAAGCATTAGGGCATGAAGTTGCTTTTTATGTGCCGGAAGGGCATGCTTTTTGTCATGAGTATGGCGTTCCAGTCCATACTCTTTCCGGAGCGGGTGTTAGCTACGGTTCAATCCGAGGAATTCGCAAATGGGGTTTGGCCATCAAGCGGGAGTGGCGGCGGCGCGGCTGGTACCATCAATTGTTGGAAGCCGCGAAGAGGCGTGAGTTTGATGCTGTGATTTTCCCTTCCGCAACCTATCGCTATTTACGCGGGCTGCGTAAAAGCCGCTTACTGCAAAGCCCTGTGCCCCTGCTGTTCTTGATTCACGGCCTGACGCCGGACGAGGCGGGCAGGCTGCAGGAGCAGGCGCAGCAAGTAGCGGCGTATCCCATGGTGCGTATTGGCGTGCAGACCTTTGCTCCCGAGGCTTTTGCCGGTAAGGGAGAAAGCAATATTTCGTACTTTCCGCCGCCTTCGTATTTGCCCCGTGATATTCAACCGAAACCGCTGCGGTTGGCTCCAGAAGAACTAAAATTGGGCTTTTTTGGACAGTACCGCCGGGAAAAAAAGTTGGATGAATTTTTAGAGCTTTACTTGTCCTGCCAGTTTTCCCGTCCAGTGAACTTGCTGGTGCAGGGGGCGACTGCCAATGATGCCGATGCGGCGGACTTTGAACGCTTGATTGCGCAATACAAGGATCAGCCTGGTTTAGAGTTTTTACATCAGCCCCTGATCGGCAAAGACTGGCAAGCAGCTCTTGATAGTGTGGATGTTTTGATGATGCCCTATGGAGCGCCGCGGTATCGCTATCATACCTCCGCTATGCTATCCAATGCGATTGGACAGCAGCGGCCTGTCATTATTTCCGATATCGTCAATCCGGAAGTACTGCAAAAATTTCCTATGGGCGAAGTGTTTCCGAATGGAGATTGGGAAGCGCTGCGTCAGGTTATGGAGCGCTTTGTAAATGAATATGATAGCAAAGCAGCCAGCTATGCGGCGGCCTTGGACGAGGCCTATGCTTGGTATGCGCCGAGGCGATTAGCGGCAGCGATTGTCGAAATGGCGCAGAAAGGAGCGGCCCTGCGTGCCTAAATCGATTTTAGTCATCAATTTAATGCATATTGGCGATCTCTTGCTGGTTACGCCTATTTTGCGTACATTGCGCACGCAGTTTCCGCAGGCCCATATTGCGCTGCTGGCGGATAAGAAGCTGCAAGATTTAGTGAAAAACAATCAAAATATCAACGAGCTGATCGTCATAGATAAAAAGGGGCAAGACGATGGACTTCTTCCGTATTTGCGTTTTGCTTGGGAACTGCGGCAGCGCCGCTTTGAGTGGGTTATCAACCTGCATCAAAATGAGCGGGCGTCGTTTTTGGCTGCTTTCAGCGGCGCTAAAACGATTGTCGGTTATGCTACGGCGGTGTTGCGGCATTGCTTTACCAAGTACCTATTGAATCGTAAAGCGGAAAAACATCAAATTGAGTCTCATTTTGACGTGTTGCGCGAGCTTCTGGGCGTTACGGAGCGCGATGATCAGGGCTTGGAAATTTGGCTTGATGCAGGCGCTAAAGAAGAAGCGGCTGCCATTTGGCAACGAGAAGTGCGCCATGAGCGGCCCGTAGTGGGGCTGAATATTGGCGCCAGCTGGCCGACGAAACGCTGGCGCCATGAGCATTTTGCCAAATTGGCGGATCGCCTCATAGAACGAGGCTATGGGATTGGTTTTTTTGGTGGTCCGATGGATGAAGAAATTGTGGAAGAAACGCGCGCGCTGATGAAGCCAGATACACAGGAAGCGGTAAGTGTGTTTACCGGTAAGCTGTCCTTGATGCAGCTTGCGACGGTGCTGCCCTTTTGCCGTGTGCTGGTAACCAACGATTCAGGGCCTATGCATGTGGCTGTTGCCATGGGAGTACCGCTGGTGACCATGTTCGGGGCCTCCCCTGTTCCTGGTTTTTATCCCTATAGTAATACAAGCGTATTGATTCAAAGCAAGGAACCTTGCCACCCTTGCGGCAGCCACCACTGTGAGCATCATTCCTGCATGTGGAAGATCTCCGTGGAGCAGGTGGAAAAAGAAACCTTACGGCTGCTAGAGGCGTCTTCGGAAGAACTTGCGTCCGATAGGGCGGGGCTGGGACCGCATGAATGCCGCATTATACGGTAGGGAGGCCGACTATGTTCCGCGAAATTTGGGTGATCTACAACGAACAAGCCGGTTGGCATAAACGTAAAAAAGTAGAGGCTGTCATTGCTGCACTGGAAAAAAAGCAAGCACCCTCGCGGCTTTGTCGTACTACCTATGCCGGCCATGCGGAGCTATGGGCGGCGGAAGCTTGCCGACAAGGCGTGGAGTTGCTGGTGGTAGCTGGCGGTGATGGTACGTTGAACGAAGCAATAAACGGCCTCTATAAAGAGCCGGCCGACACGTGGCCCTTGTTGGCGGTATATCCGTCCGGTACCATTAATCTGATTGCTGAAGAATTGGCCGTACCCAAAGACGCACAGGGATTTGCCGAGATGCTTTGGCGACGCCAGACAATCTGGGTCTGGCCTGGCATTGTTAATAAACGCTATTTTCTAGCCAATGTCGGCGCCGGCTTTGACGGCTGGGTGGTGCATCGCGTGAAAAAAGGCTTAAAACGGTGGATTTCTAAATGGGCCTATGCGTGGCAGCTATTGCTGCTCTTGTTGCGGGCCCATTGGCACCGCTCCTATCAGGTGACGATAGATGGGAAAAAAGTTGCAGAAGATGCCAGCGCCGTCGTAGTGGCCAAGGGGCGTTATTATGCCGGTATACGCCACGCTTCCTACGAAGCGCGCTTAGACAAAGCGGCGTTGCAAATTTGTATCTTTCAAAAGAGAAGTTTCAAAGATATTTTTGAATATATTTATTGGCTGGCTCAAGATCGCTTGCCGCACCACAGCGGGGTGCAAATTAGCGCCGCACGAGAAGTGCTCATTAAAGGCGGGGGCAGAGGCGATCGGCAGATAGATGGAGATGTTTTTCCGGACGGGCCTCTGCGATTAAAAGTGGCTGAGCAGCCCCTTCGGATCATAGGCGGCGCTTTATGAAGCGAGGCGGCTGTGATATAATCAAGCCAACTGTTGCTATCAAACGTTAAGAATGTTGGCATATCACGTGACTACGGTTTTCTTGTTCAAATTTTAACACCTCGAATCCTCACTCTACTCCCTTTACTCCTGTTTAAATTCCATATCTCTATTTAAGGGGGATTTTTAGTGCAACAAATTATCGCCTGGGCCCGCTGGCCCATTTGGGCTTTGGCGCGATTGCTGCTGCTGACGGTTAGTCCGTTTCAGCTATTGGTAGACCGGGGCCCGGTAACGCATCAACTGATGATTGCCGAGGGCTTGCGGCGCATGGGCAAGACGCCGAATGCTTCGCTGCTTATTGCCAAGGAAAAGGAATTATTGGCAGGCGTAGCCTGGGCGGACACGGGGTGGAAGAATATTACCCATTACTATCATCCACAAAAGAAAAAAGGGCTGCTCTTGTTTCCCTCCGCCTTTTTGTACTATAAACAATATCTGGAGAAAGCGAAGCGCTTAGCCAAGCGTGGTAAGTGGGGCAAGGCTGCTTTTTATTTGGGAGCGGCGGCTCATTTGCTCCAGGATATGTGCGTGCCGCATCATGCGACAGGACATGTCTTTTTCGGTCACAGGGAATTTGAAACCTGGGCTGCCCCTAAAGCGGCCAAATTGGTGCGGCAAGCGACAGAAATTACCTTGCCTTCGGATGCGGAAGGCCTTTTTCAATGTGTCGTGGAAGAATCAGCTGCTTTCTTTGCGTTGGTTAAAGGAGAAACCGAAGCAGGCTATACCCAGGCCTCGCGAATTCTTCTTCCCCTCGCGGCCGAAGCTACGGGCAAGCTTTTTGTCGCTTTCGCAGCGAGCCTGCAAGTGGCTGAATCCAAACAGCAACTGCGCCTAGCTAAATAAAGATAGGGTCAGGGGAAGGGTTTACGGGGATTAAACAAGAGTCGTGATGAGAATCGGAGGGTACGCAGGAGAGGAATAATTATTGTTCCTATAAAAACATAAACCGTGACCCTCAGACAAACCCTCATGTAAATCCGGTTCTCTTGTTCAATCCTTTTCTCGTCGAACCCTCCCTTTACTCCTGTTCAATAACTTTCCCAAGGAGGTCAGCTATGACACTGCATAAAACCATTCAAGAACATATTCAGGCAATCCAACAGCTTGAAACAGCCTGCGGCGATGACATCCGCCAAGCGGCTGATTTATGCCAGGATGCGCTCGAGGGCGGCAACAAGCTATTCTTTTGCGGCAATGGCGGCTCGGCGGCGGATTGCCAGCATTTGGCGGCGGAGCTAGTAGTGCGCTTTACTCGGGAGCGCCAAGGCTTGCCGGCTATTGCCCTGACTACGGACACTTCGATTTTGACAGCTTGCGGCAATGACTATGGCTATGAGCGCGTCTTTGCCCGTCAGGTGCAAGCGTTAGGAAAAATAGGCGATGTGCTTTTCGCCTTCAGTACCTCCGGCAACAGCGACAATGTATTGGCCGCAGTTCGTCAAGCCCATGAAGAAGGCATGTTTACCATTGGCTTTACCGGCGGCGATGGCGGCGAGTTGGCGGAGCTGTGCGAGGTTTGCATTAACGCGCCGACGAATGTTACGGCTCGGATTCAAGAATGTCATATTTTGTTAGGGCATTGGTTGTGTGATGAACTGGAACGGAGATGCGGCGATGTTTCGGCATAAGAAAAAAGTGCGCGACTTTGTGGCGCAGCAGACGGCGGCAGCTCCGGTGTTAGTAGTCGGCGATGTGATGTTGGACCGTTACTATTTTGGCGAAGTGAAACGCATTTCTCCCGAAGCGCCGGTGCCGGTTACAAGGGTGACTCGTAAAAAGGAAACCTTGGGCGGGGCGGCCAATGTAGCGCACAATCTGGCTCGTCTTGGCTGTCCAACCTTGCTAGTTGGCGCTGTTGGCGATGATGAAAACCGGCGTTGCTTAGAGAAGATGCTGGAAGAATTGGGCGTGGATTGCAGTGGCTTATTTGTTACGCCTGGGCCGACAACGGCTAAGCTGCGTATCATCGGCGGCCATCAACAAATGCTGCGCCTAGATTTTGAAGAAACAGCTCCCTGGCCACTAGCAACAGAAAATCGTGTATTGGAATACATTACTGCCAAAGTCGTACAGCAGCAATGCAAAGCCATTATCGTGTCCGACTATGCCAAAGGCGTTTGCACGCCCAGACTTTGTCAAGGTCTGATGGAATTGCAAGAGCAGCATGGCGTACCTGTCATCGTTGACCCGAAGGGGACTGACTGGGAACGTTACCAGGGTGCTTTTGCGGTAACTCCTAACCTTAAGGAATTGGGGGAAGCGCTGGGGGCTGATTTGGCAAATGAAAACGAGGCCGTACGGCAGGCGGCGGCGAAACTGCGGCGGCGTTACCGTTTGCAGTCGCTCTTGGCAACGCGTTCGGAAAAGGGTTTGAGTTTTCTGGCTTCCCGTAAAGAAGTGCATGTTCCTACCTTGGCACAGGAGGTCTTTGACGTATCTGGAGCTGGAGATACGGTGATCGCCGTTTTCGCCGCTGGTATCGCAGGCGGCCTGGAAGCGCCGGATTCTGCCAGGCTGGCTAATGTAGCCGCAGGGTTTGTAGTGGGTAAAGTTGGGACTTATGCCATAAGTAGAGACGAACTACTCGCCACCTTAGACAATAAATGTTAAAATAAAGGGTAGCTGTAACTACAGCTGCCTTTTATTTGTTAGAGAAGCATGGATTGAACAGGAGAACCTAAACCGTAACCCTCATACGAACCCTCAGGTTCTTCGATTCTCTTGTTCAATCTCCGTATTTGTTCATTCTTTTCGAACCCTCCCTCCACTCACTCTACTCCTGTTCAATATCTCATACCCCATAAATTCTAGGAGGTATTTATATGATTATCGTAACTGGCGGCGCTGGTTTTATCGGAAGCAATTTGGTTAAAGGCCTCAATGAACAAGGCATTGAAGATATTCTGGTTGTGGACAATTTAGGCAGCAGCTTGAAATTTCGCAACCTCAACGGCCTCAAGTTCAAAGACTATCTGCATAAAGAAGATTTTCTGACCCGTCTGGAAACCGGTCGGTTTCACGGACAGGCTATTGAAGCTATTTTTCATAACGGCGCTTGCTCCAATACCATGGAGCCGGACGGGAACTACATGATGGCCAATAACTACGAATACAGCAAAATCATGCTGCACCATGCGCTGGAGCATCGCATTCCTTTCATGTACGCCTCTTCGGCTTCGGTCTATGGCGACGGCGCACAGGGCTTTCGCGAAGAGCCGGCCTGCGAAGAAGCGCTCAATGTGTATGCCTATTCCAAGCTGCAGTTTGACCGTTATGTACGTCAGTTGCTGCCGGCGGCAAACAGCCAGGTGGTTGGCTTGCGCTATTTTAACGTATTTGGGCCGCAGGAAAACCACAAGGGACGCATGGCGTCGGTGGCTTTTCATTTTCACAACCAACTGCTGGAAAATGGCGTAATCAAGCTTTTTGCAGGAACCGACGGCTATGCCGACGGCGAACAGCGGCGCGACTTTATCTATGTTAAAGACGTAGTGCGGGTGAACCTCCATTTTTGGCAAAATCCGCAGCTCTCCGGCGTATTCAACTGCGGTACCGGCACGGCGCACAGCTTTAATGACGTGGCGCGCGCTTTGATTGCTCACTATGGCAAAGGCAGCATCGAATACATTCCCTTTCCCGAAGCACTGCAAGGCAAATACCAAAGCTTCACCGAAAGTGACGCATCCCAGCTGCGGCAGGCAGGTTTTACGGCGGACTTTACGCCGCTGACGGCAGCGGTAGCTGATTACGCCGGCATTCTTGACACAAAAGGCGGCTATGTTTAATGGAACAGAAACCGGCTCAGAAAGTGCTGGTTCACTGCCTGGTCAACCTGGGAGATGTGGTGTTGGCCACCAGCGCCATTGCTTTGCTAAAGCAGCACTTTCCTCAGATGCGTATATCCATGCTGGTCAAGCCGTCGGTAGCGGAGGTGCTGCAGGGGCATCCCTTGCTGGAAGAGGTTATTCCCCTGGTGTATCAGCCTAAAGAGCGTTCCTGGCGGCAAATGCTGCGTTTTGTCAAAGAACTGCAAAACCGGCATTTTGACCTCAGCATTTCCTTGGATCGCAAACTGCGTCCGTCCATCCTGACGCTGCTAGCCGGAATTCCTCTGCGCGTAGGACCGGATCGTCTTTTTGACAACAAGCCCAGCCAGATACGGCGATTGTGGTCCCATGCGGTGCACACGTCCGATGATTTTCTTAATACGCACCAGTCGGAGTTGTTTCAGGACGTTATCCGCGGCGCCTTTAAGGTGCAGGGCAGCGCCAAGCCAGTTATTGGAGCGATTACCGCCAAGCACCGGGAAACAGCGAAAGCCTTGCTGGCATCATTGCCGCAAGGGAATAAGCGGGTTGCTCTTTGCGTGAAAGGGACCTATTATTTAAAAAACTGGCCGCAAGCGTCCTTCGTGGCTTTGATGGACCGTTTGTCTTCGCAGGGGGGCGTCAGTTGCTTGCTGGTTGGCGCGCCGGAGGACAAAGACTACGCCCAGCAGCTTGCGGACGCTGTGCAAGCTCCGGTTTTGAATTTGTGCGGCGCAACAAGCTTGTTGGAATTTGCGGCGCTTTGCCGGCAAATTGATCTTTTGATTACCATTGACACTGGCGGCATGCATATTGCCGCTACCACCGGCGTACCGATTATCGGTATTTTTCGCTGCGTTTCCGCCAAACGATGGGCGCCCTTATGCAAGAAAAGCTATGTGGCGCAGCATAGGCTACCGGAGTGTCCAACGGTGGATACCCCGGAAAAATGTCCCATGCATTACTGCGTGCAGGACATTTCGGTAGAAGAGCTGGCGGCAGCTGCGGAGCGCTTTTTGAAATAGCGTATAGAGGTATATCCTACGAAGGAAGAGAGTGAAGCGGGTTGCACTTATATCAGAAGCATCAAACCCTAATTCTTGATGGCATTCCCTGTGAGAATGAATATGTGCAGCACGCAAAGCTGTACGCACCCTGCCGGGGTCTGAAAAAAAGTTTGCGCACCCTTCACGAGCATACAGCGCTTCCAGGAAAAAACATTTGGTATGAAGCCTGGAAACAGGGGCTTGCTAAGTATGATACGGTTATAATTTTTGACGGTATTCGCGGTGGTGACGTAGTTGAGTATATTCATGAGCATAATCCTAAGGCGAGGATTATTATCTACTATGTAAATAAATTTCGTCGCGACGCGAAAAACGACCCGCAAAACTTTAAGAAGTTGCCCTGTGAATTGTGGTCTTTTGATCAAGGAGACTGTGAGCGGGAAGGTATGCGGCATAATGCCTTTGGCTATGATCATGTTTTTCTGGAGGCAGACAATCAAAAGGCTTTGGCAGCGAGCCGTGTAGCCGAAGCGGCTGTATATGACGCTTTTTTTATTGGTGTCGATAAAAGCAGGCTGGCTAGATTGCTTGCGTTGCAGCAACTGCTCCGCAAGCAGGACTATAGGATAAAGTTTATTTTGCGTAAAGCGGCGCGAGGCTCTTATGCGAAGTTGTCATCGCAGGCGAAGGAAATCTTGGTGGATAAAGACATTCCTTACAACGAAATTATTAAATATATTTCGCAAAGCAAATGCATTGTAGAATTGCAGGACCCAGGGCAGAGCGGCCTGACGTTGCGCGCAATGGAAGCGCTTTTCTTTCGTAAGAAGCTGCTTACCGATAATCCGGAAGTGCGAAACTGCGATTTTTACAGGCAAGAAAACATTTTTATTTGGGGACTGGATGAGGAACGGCGCTTGACTGATTTTTTAGCTACTCCTTATATGGTGGTTTCTGAAGACATAGTCCGGCGCTATACTTGGGAAGCGTGGCTGGATCGCTTTTTTATAGCGACAGTATAAATAAAGCAATTGAGGGAAGGAGAGGGACGCGATCGACAATATTCAAAAATATGCTTATGGATGCATGGTGATTTTTGCACTTTTTTCCGCCGTATCAATTGCAGGCGTTAATATTGCTCTGGGAATGGCAAGCATTTTTGTTGTCTGGGGTTCAGTCAAGAAAGGATTATGCTGGAAATCCCTTGAGCTCGTTACAATGGGAGCTTGCTTTTTGTTTTTAGGCACTGTGCTGTTGTCGGCTGTCGGTGCGTTGCAGCCATGGGCTGCGGTGGAACGGGCGGTGAATTATTTTTTTCGCATGCTGCCTTTCTTTTTTGTGCCTCTTTTGTGCAAGGAACCAAAACAATTATGGACGTTGTTGGGGGCGGGTGCCTTTTCCTTGCTGGTAGCGGATGGCTATGCCTTGTGGCAAGGGCTTCACGGCAATTTGCGCGCTCCGGCCTTTCATTCTCATCCGATGATGCTGGCTGGCTTTTTGGTGCAATGGATTCCTATTTTAACGCTGGCGACAGCAGCTGACTGGGGCAAGCAACTGCCCCTGAAGAAATCATGGCGTTGGGGTCTCGGTTTTCTTTGGCTGTTATCCTTGGCCGCGTTGATTGTGAACGGAACCCGAGGAGCTTGGCTGGCTGTTATCTTTTTACTGATGTTGTTAGGCGTTACTTTATTGCGAAAGTATAAAAAGGCTCTCGCTGCCGGCATTGTGGTATTTGCGCTGCTTATAGGCATAGCCGGGCAGCATGGCGGCTTACAGGAACGGGTGCATACGCTGGGGGATGCGTCCTTTCAGTCGAATTCAGAGCGCCTCTTGATGTGGCAAAGCGCTTGGGCTATGTTTTTAGACCACCCTCTCGTGGGAGTTGGAGCGCAAAACTACGAATATCAGTATCAGAATCACTATATTTCCCCCTTAGCAAAAGAGCGCGGCCAGATGCATGCGCACAGCAATATTTTTCAAATTTTGGCGGAGCAAGGTGTGGTAGGATTTAGCGCCTTTTGTCTTTTATTTGGCCTAATTTTATGGCGAGGCTGGCGCGGCATGCGGCGGGGGATCTTTTGGGGATATTTGCTTATGGTTGCCACCGTGGGAATTTTGCTGCAGGGATTGACCGAATTTAATTTTGGCAACGCCGCGGTCATTCGGCTCTATTGGTTCTTTGCCGGGCTTGCTATGGCTGGCATGAAATTTTCCGAGCAAGATGATTTTTAAGTCTCCTGATGGGAGACATGCTGTCGTGGGTAGCGCATTGTTTTGCAGCCTGTCTTTCTGTGATATAATGGAAAAAATGTGATAGAGGAGTCGGTGAATTTGAAAAAAAAGGCTCTTGTTACGGGCATTACCGGGCAGGACGGGGCGTATTTGGCTTCCTTTCTTTTAAAAAAAGGCTATGAAGTGCATGGTGTGAAAAGGCGCTCATCGCTGATTAATACGGATCGCATCAATCATTTGTATCAGGATCCTCACGAGCAGGATGTGAACTTTTTTCTGCATTATGGCGATATGACGGACTCTACCAATCTGATCCGCATCATTCAACAGGTCCAGCCCGATGAAATCTACAATTTGGCGGCCCAAAGCCATGTTAAAGTTTCCTTCGAAACGCCGGAATACACTGCCAACGCAGATGGACTGGGAACACTGCGTATCTTGGAAGCCATTCGTATCTTGGGGTTGGAAAAAAAGACCCGCTTTTATCAGGCTTCTACCAGTGAACTCTACGGCTTGGTGCAGGAAGTGCCGCAAAAAGAGACGACGCCGTTTTACCCCCGCAGTCCTTATGCGGTGGCCAAACTATACGGTTATTGGATTACGGTGAACTACCGGGAAGCCTATGATATGTTTGCTTGCAATGGCATTTTGTTTAATCATGAATCGCCGTTGCGAGGAGAAACATTTGTAACTCGCAAAATTACCAGAGCGGTGGCTAGAATTCACTTGGGCTTGCAGAAGAGGCTATATTTGGGGAATTTGTCTTCCAAACGCGATTGGGGCCATGCGCGGGAATATGTAAAAGCCATGTGGCTGATGCTGCAGCAGGAAAAACCGGAAGATTTTGTTATTGCTACCGGCCATACTTATACAGTGCGCGAATTTGTCGAGCTAGCATTTCGTCATGTGGGCATTGAGTTGGAATGGCGCGGCGAGGGCGTGCAGGAACAGGGCATAAACAAAGCCGACGGCAGCATAGTGGTGGAGGTTGATCCGCGCTATTTCCGGCCTACGGAAGTGGAATTGCTCATTGGTGACGCGGGAAAAGCCAGAGAAAAGCTAGGGTGGCAGCCAAAGGTGGATTTAGGGCAGTTGGCGGCGGAAATGGTAGAGGAAGATCTGCGCCTGGCCGAGCGGGATCAGCTGTGTGCTTTCCATGGCTATAAGATTGTAGACGTCTGCGAGTAAGGGAGAGTCGGCAAATATGGAAAAATGTGCTAAAATATATGTGGCCGGCCACCGAGGTTTAGTAGGGTCGGCGATTGTGCGGGAATTGCAGCGTCAAGGGTATGAAAACCTGGTGCTGCGGAACAGTAAAGAATTAGATTTGCGTTGTCAGCAGGCTGTGCAGGAGTTTTTTCAGCAGGAGAGGCCGGAGTACGTGGTAGATGCGGCGGCCAAGGTAGGGGGCATCGGAGCCAATTCTACCTATCCGGCGGAGTTTATTTATGATAACTTAATGATTCAGACCAATTTGATTCATGCTGCGCACGAAACGCAGGTCAAGAAGCTGCTATTCCTGGGCAGTTCCTGCATTTATCCTAAAATGGCGCTGCAGCCGCTGAAGGAAGAGTACTTGCTTACAGGTGCTTTGGAACCGACCAATGAAGCCTATGCCATTGCGAAAATTTCCGGCATAAAAATGTGTGAGTTCTATGCCAAGCAATATGGTGATTGTTTCATCTCGGCCATGCCGACGAATTTGTATGGCATAAATGACAATTTTGATCTGCAAAATTCTCATGTGCTGCCGGCGCTACTGCGCAAGCTGCATGAAGCCAAGGTAAACCAGGCGCCGCAGGTTGTTGTCTGGGGGACCGGTACGCCGCGACGGGAGTTTTTGTTTGTGGATGATTTGGCGAACGCCTGTGTATTCCTGCTGCAAAACTATGATCAGCCAGAATTTGTAAACATCGGCACGGGAAGTGATTTGACCATTGCCGAGTTGGCCCTGCTTATGGCGGACATTGTCGGCTACCGGGGCGAATTGGTTTTTGATGCGTCTAAGCCGGACGGGACGCCTGTAAAGAGACTGGATGTCAGTGCGTTGAACTCGTTGGGCTGGCAAGCAAGCACCTCTTTGGAGGAGGGCATCCGCAAAACCTATGCCTGGTATCTTGAAAATGCGGGGAATATGTGAAGATTGAAGGATTTTTTTGCTCTTTCGCGAATTATTTATTAAGAATTTTAGTAGTAGGTTGAGCGCAGAAGAGAAAAGGAAGAGTTATAATGAGTGAAAGTAAAACCTCCAGTACGTTCTGGAAGCTTTCCAATGAGAGGCCTTTCTTAAGTCTGCAAGCGAAAAACTTGGCAGTGGCTTTAATTTTTTTGGTGAGTGACTATGGTGCGGTAATGCTTGCATCAGGAACGGCTTTTATCTTGCGTGAATATGGTTTAACGTTAGTGATGCCTTTGCAGCCTTTTGTTCCTGTTCCTAGCGCATATACATACCTGATTGTTCCCTTGACGTATATTTTCTTTTTGCAATTTGCGCGCTTGTATCAACGGCGGCTGCCGCTTTGGCAGCAAACCCAGCGCATTTTTAAAATTAGCGTATACGCCATGGTTTTTGTGTTGTGCGTTATGTACTTTACGGAAACGGTAAAGCATATTTCTAGGCCGTATGTGGCATTTCTGTGGTTTTTTTCTTTCTTTTATTTAGCAGGCTCACGATATTTGTGGAAAAAGCTGATGATTCAAGTCGGCTTATGGCAGATTCCAGTGTTGTTATTTGGCGCAGGGCAGACGGCGCAGCTATTAATGCGTTTTCTGCAAGACGACAGCGGATTGGGATATCGTATTGTTGGCGTAGTGGATGATCATAAAACAACGATGTCCTCCTCTTTGGCCGGGGTGCCGGTTTTGGGGACCTTTGACGAGGCTGCGACGATAATGCAGCGTTGTGCTATTCGGCATGCGCTGATTGCAGCTCCGGGCATGAGCCGAGAAAAATTGGCGGAGTTGATTTTCCAGATCCAACCATTTGCAAAGGATATTACCTTTGTGCCTGATTTGCGAGGCATTCCTGTAGGTGATATGGAACTGGACACCTTGTTAAACGAAAAAATTGCCATGTTGCGGGTACGCAATAATTTGGCGCAAGATTACAATCGTCAGTTGAAACGTTGCTTGGATGTTGTGTTGACTGTGGTTGGGCTGCTGTTGAGCTGGCCTCTGTTTTTAATTTTAGCGGTTTTGATTTACAGGGATTCTCCTGGTCCTGTTTTTTTTGCGCATCGTCGTATTGGCTATAAGGGGAAGGAATTTGAGTGTTATAAATTCCGGACGATGATAATAGATGCAGAAGAAAAGCTTCGGCAGTATTTGCAGGTGAATCCGGCTGCGCAAAAAGAATGGGAACAAGATTTTAAGTTAAAAGAAGATCCGCGCATTACGCGTTTAGGCGCTTTTTTACGTCGCACCAGCTTGGATGAATTACCGCAATTATTTAATGTTTTACGTGGTGAAATGAGCTTGGTTGGACCACGGCCGATTGTGCAAAAGGAAGTGGTCCGGTATGAAAAATACATTCAAGATTATTTTCTGGTGCGACCGGGCTTAACCGGGTATTGGCAAGTTAATGGCAGAAATGATGTAGAATATCATGAGCGAATTCAAATGGATTCTTGGTATGTTCGTAACTGGACGTTGTGGTTGGACTTAGTACTGCTGTTAAAGACGATCAAAGTGGTTTTAGCGCGGAAAGGAGCCTACTAGATAGAATGCGTATTGGCTGTGTTATCCCTACGCGCAATGCAGGTGATCGATTTGGAGAATTGTTGCTGGCTCTGCAAAAACAATCAGCTGCTCCGGCTTGTGTTTATGTAATTGACTCGGGTTCTTCCGACAATACGGCGGCTTTAGCGAAACAGCAAGGGGCCACTGTTTGGAGTATCCTTCCTGAAAATTTTCGGCATGGAGCGACCCGGCAAGAAGCAGCGCAACATCTGCTGGCGCATTGGCAGGTGGATGCGCTTCTTTTTTGCACGCAGGACATTGCCTTTCAAGATAACAAGGCTCTGGCTAGCTTGCAGGAAATGCTGAAGCAACAAGAACGCCTCGGGGTGGTGTATGGCCGGCAATTGCCTACGGCAAATGCCGACCCGATCGCTGTTCATGCAAGATATTTTAATTATCCTGAAAACAGCCGGGTGGCGTCTTCGCAAGATATAACTTTTCTCGGTATTCGGGCAGCTTTTTGCTCAAACTCCTTTGCCTTATATAAGAAAGAGGCCTTTTTGGAAGCAGGCGGCTTTTCAGCAAACGTAATTTTGGGTGAAGATATGGAATTGGCGGCGCGAATGTTAAAGCGAGGCTGGTCAGTAGGTTATGCGGCTGATGCAGTTGTTTGCCACTCGCATTCCTACTCTTTGCTGCCGTATTTTCGCCGGGCCTTTGATACAGGCGTATTTCATGCTCAAAGCTCATGGCTGCTACGGGAACTTGGATCTCCCCAAGGGGAAGGTGTGCGTTTTGTTCTCTCTGAAATGAAATTTTTGTGGAAGCAAAAAGCGTATCGGTGGTTGGGGAAAAGCTGGCTTTATACTTTCGGAAAGTTTCTAGGGTACCACTTGGGGAAACGATATCGATTTTTACCGCGCTGGGTTGTTCTTCGCTGCACGGCGCATCCGTTATTTTGGAAATGAAAAAGGAGGACATCATGCCGAAAGTCAGTGTAGCCATGTGTTCTTACAATCACGAAAAATATGTTGCGACTGCCATCGAAAGTGTATTAGGTCAATCCTTTGCCGATTTTGAATTGGTCATTGTCGATGATGGTTCCAGCGATAAAACGGTGCAGGAGATTGAAAAATTTTCAGATCCTCGAATCCGTTTGTTTCGTTTTTCTCAAAATAAAGGAGCAGGTCTTGCGGCGCAGCGCTGCCTGGAAGAACTGCGCGGCGAATATATTGCCGTCTTAAATTCCGATGATGTCTTTTTGCCGGGAAAGTTAGAGCGGCAAGTTTCGTTTTTAGAGGCGCATCCCGAAGTGGCGGCTGTTTTCAGTCAGGCGGAAATTATTGGCGAAAGCGGCGAGCCCTTAAAGGATAAAAGCAATTTTTACTACGCCATTTTTGAGCAGACAAACCGTAGCCGTCAAGCGTGGCTGAACCATTTTTTTTACAAGGCAAATTGTTTATGCCATCCCAGCGTAATGATTCGCAAAACCGTTCAAGATGAAGTCGGTGCATATGACCCGCGCTTATTGCAGCTGGCGGACTTGGACTTCTGGATTCGTTTGTGCAAAAAGCATGAAATTCATATTTTGCCGGAAAAATTGAGCGGTTTTCGGGTGCGGGCCGGAGAAGCCAATACCAGTGGCGCTAAGCCGGTGGCAAGATTTCGGGCCATCGTGGAATATATTCAGATTTTAAAGCATTATGCGGAACTGGAAACCGTGGAAGAATTTCTTGCTGTTTTCCCCGAGTGTCCAGAGCGCTTGCGGCCGTCCTCCCCGGAGTTGATTCCAGTGGCTTTGGCGCGTATGATTTTGGAGACGGGTCATCCCCTGCATCCGTCGCATCGGTATTTTGCCATGTCTACCTTGTACGAGCAACTGGCAGATCCGGCCAAAGTAGAACGAATAGGACAGCAGATCGGGTTTCAGTATCGCCAGCTTCTGAGCTTGGCAGGGCAGTACGATTTGTTTAATATATTGCCTGGTTGGGAGACTTGCCTCTTCTTAGATTGCGGTGCAGGCTTCAGTGAAGAACAGTGTGTCCGCTTGCCGGCTAATTTCGGGCTCCATGAGTTTCAGCTGTCTTTTGCGCTGCCCCAGGGCTTGAAGGTGCAAAAAGTGCGTTGGGATCCTGTGGAAGGAAAGTTCTGCGATATTCACATGGAATCGATGCAATGGCTGCTGCAGGATGGCACGTATAAGCAAATAAATTGGGAGAGATTATTACATAATGGGGTAACCCAAGACAATGGCGCATGGCGCTTTGAGTGCAATGATCCCATGGTTTTTTTGGAGGTGCCTGAGCAGGCGGCGGCGCTGCATTGTCAAGGAACATGGCATTTTTGGAGTGCAGCGGAAATGGATGCCTATTATGGGCAGCTTCGCCAAAAGCTCCAGCAAGCGGAGGCTTCTTGGAGCCAGCGTTATGACGAAATGCGTACGACCATGGAAAAGAAGAGCGCCGTCTTAGAGGGCCGTTGGAACGAGGAACGGGAAAAAAATGCCCTTTTGCGGCAGCAATATGAAGCAGCTATCAGAGAAACAGAAGCACTGAAAAATTCTTGCTCTTGGCGCATAACGGCCCCTTTGCGGTATTGGGCTCAAAAAGCTCGTGCAAGTTGGAAATAGAAGGGATTGAACCAGCGTTGGTGATGGAAAAAAATAAAGAGCTTCGGGACGAAACAGAGTGGCAGTCCCTGAAAAAGCAGGTTCAAAAACAACAGCAGGAACTGCAAGCCCTGCAAGGAAAGCTAGCGGAAAAAGAAGAGGAAATTGAGCGATATAAAGCGTCAAAGGGTTACAAGCTGTTACTGCGCTGTTATCATCTGCGTGACTGCTTATTGCCTGAAAATAGTGGGCGGCGTGTTTTTTTGCGGTTGCTCGTAAAACTGGTTTCCGAGTTCTCAAAACTCAAAAAATACGCAACCTGGCAAAATCTGAATAAGCTTCGTTACTATTTGAGTAAAGGGGACTTGCGGGGAATTTTGCAGCGCATACAGCGGAAGCTGGAAGTGGAAGGCAGTAAAAAACAAGAAGAGGAAATAGCTGCCGCTTTGTTATTGGCGTTGTCGCCTCATGCAGAAAGTCAGCAGGAACGACTGGATGAAACTGCGCCAGTCGATATTGTTGTGCCCATCTATAATGCCTATGAATACGCAAAAAAATGCCTTGAAACCGTATACGCTCATACGCAGCACCCCTATAATTTGTATTTGATCAATGACTGCAGTACAGATGAGCGCATTGCTTCTTGGCTGCAGGAACTGGAGCAGCAGGAGCCGCCGCCGTGTTTGCAGAAGTTGATTATCCTCCAGAACCAGGAAAATCTGGGCTTTGTTAAAAGTGTAAATGAAGGAATCAAACGCACGAGCCAGCATGTGGTTCTTTTGAACACGGATACAGAAGTAGCGGCGAACTGGCTGGAACGTTTGTTGGCGCCATTGGGTAAGGAAGAGAAAATCGCCTCGGTAACTCCTTTTTCCAATAGTGCGACGATCTGCTCTTTTCCATTGGTGTGTCAGGATAATGCCCTGCCGGCAGGATTGGATGTTGACGAGATAGATGCCCTTTTTGCGGCATATGGCCCGAAAAAAGCGATTGAAATTCCTACAGGAGTGGGCTTTTGCATGCTCTTAGCACGGCAGGCGTTAGATGAACTGGGCCTTTTTGACGCAGAAGCGTATGGGAAAGGGTATTGTGAGGAAAACGACTGGTGCATGCGAACCGCTAAGGCCGGTTGGAAGCATGTCTTGACGCCTAATTTGTTTGTATATCACAAGCATGGAGCCAGTTTCTCGACCATGACCAACAAGAAAAAAGAAGAACGCATTGCGGAAAATTTTAAAATTTTGCTCGAGCGGTACCCTGATTATGAAGAACAGGTGCATCGGCATATTTTAATGGATCCGGCCCGAAATGTGCGGGAAACCATGTATAGCCTGGTGCGGGCGGCGCAAGACAAAGGCAAAAAAGGCATCTTATTTATTAATAATTCCTTAGGCGGCGGCACGCGTTTATATCAAGAAACGCTGATGGCCAAATTGGTGGCAACACATCGTCTTTATAGTGCAGAATTAGAAGCAGACGGTAAACACTTGCAATTATGCGAATATGGCAAAGACGGTGCCGCCTCCTTCCGCTTGCCCTTAGCCCAGCTCTCCAGGGGCTGGCTGCGCAGGATGGGTGAAATGTGGCGCCTTGATCGCTTGTATATTAATCAACTGATAGAGTATCCAGTGGACTCCGTCATCCCGGAGATTATGGAAAGCGGCTTGGCCTATACATACTTTCTGCATGATTATTTTTGCGTATGTCCCAGCTATAACTTGTTGAATATGGCGAATAACTATTGTCAGGCGCAAACCGATCAGGACAAATGCCAAAGCTGTGTGCGCCAAGGCCTGCTTACTGAACCTTGGATTAATATGAAGGCCCGGGATATTGAGATAGAGCGGTGGCGTACGAGCTTCCGGGTATTTCTCAAGCAGGCGGAGCATATTATTGCGCCAAGCGAAACAACGAAACGAATTGTGCAGCGTTATTACCCCGATGCAGACATTGAAGTGTGTGAACATGAGCTGCCGGTGCCGGCATGGAACACCTATAAAAAGGAGGCAGCAGAAAGCAGCCCATTGGTTGTTGCTTTTATCGGCGCTTTAGGGGAAAATAAAGGTTCAAGGTTTGTTTATGACTTGGAAGTTGCGATTCGCAGGGAAAAGTTGCCGCTGGCGTTAAAGGTGATTGGTCTTACCGATGTGCATAATGAAGCTTATAAGAGCGCGGACGGAATTTTGGAAGTAACCGGTCGCTATGACAATACGGAAATCTCGTCGTTGCTGGCGAAGTATGGAGCTGCCTTGGTCGTGATCCCCAGTATTTGGCCGGAAACCTTTTCCTATACGACCAGTGAGGCCATGAATTCGGGTTATCCGGTTTTAGCCTTTAATATTGGGGCGCCGGCTGAAAGAATTTTGCGAACCGGGAGCGGGTGGGTTGTTGATGAAATATCAGCGCAGGCCCTCTTGGCAGAGCTCAAACGCCTGTTGTCTTCACGACAGGAGCTGCTGGAAAAAGCCATGAAATTGCAGAAATAGGGAGAACAGACGATGGAGCGTTTACGAACATTTGGTGAAGTATACGACAATCGGAATAATGCTTTTGATATTTTGCGCTTTATCCTTGCATCCATGGTCATTTATTCCCATTCCTATCCGCTGTTATATGGTACGGCTCATGGGGGAGACATATTGGAACGCATAACTGGCTTTCAGGTAAGCTTCGGTTCCCTGGCTGTTTGCGGATTTATGGTAATAAGCGGCTTTTTAATTACGCAGAGTTATTTTTGCAGTCATACTTTGAAGCGGTATGTTGTCAGCCGCTGCCTGCGGGTTTTACCGGCTTTTGCCGCTTCACTTTTGCTAACTGCTTTTTTAATAGGACCGTGGCTGTCCGGCATGGATTGGAATGCGTATTTATTTTCAGGGGGCGCGGAAAATCCAGGTAAATTTGTCTTGTTGAATTTATCTTTTCGCAAATTGCAAGTGCAAGTTGAACACTTTGGTAAAGTAGAACAGTAGTTTAAATTAAGCAGCATAAATAGAGTCAAGAAAGTCTTCGAAAAGGTCGTCTGGAGTTCGATAACCGAGGCGCTT
>NZ_JAQUZF010000024.1:0-27994 GCF_028691475.1 Anaeromusa sp. | reverse complement strand
GGTTCCTTGCGAAGCAAGCGCAAAATATTCCCGACAGCTAATCTAGCCTGCTGCACGGCTACCGGCGCAACCATGGGCAGCAAAACTCCCTCTTGTTGCAGCCCGGCGGCATCGCCTATGCAAAAGACACCTTCTGCTCCCGGAACCTGCAAGGTCGGCGTTATCAGCACTCTATTTTGACGGCCTCGTTCCACCTGCAGCTGTTCCACTAGCGAAGAGGCTTTGACTCCAGAGGCCCAGATCATGGTACGCGCCGCCAAGGTACTGCCGTCGCGAAAAGTCAGGCAAGCACCATCATACCCGGCAACAGCCGTTTGCAAACGCACTTCTACGCCTTTGCGGCTCAATGCCTGCCGCGCCGCTTCCGATAAGGCTTCCGGCACCATAGGAAGCAGCCGCTCTCCCGCCTCCACTAAGACCACTTTAATTTCTTCACGCAATAATGCCGGATAATCAGGCAACAGCGTCCGTTCGATCAATTCCGTCAAGGCGCCAGCGCACTCTACGCCAGTAGCGCCGCCGCCACTGACGGCAAACGTCAGCAACGCCTTGCGACGCTGCACATGCTCTTCTTGCAACGCTTCTTCAAACTTCAACAAAATATGGTTACGAATCGCAATCGCCTCGTCAATGTCTTTTAAACCAAAGGCATGCGCTTGCACATCTTCCATGCCAAAGAAATTAGTTTCTCCTCCTACTGCTACAATCAGGTAATCATAGGCGACTTCGCCGCTGCTGGTTTGCACCGTCTTTTGGGCAAAATCCACGCCGGTGACCTCCGCCATGCGAAACTCTAAATTCTCCTGCTTTCGTAAAAGCGAGCGTGTAGAACTTGCAATATCAGCCGGCGCCAATGCGGCGGTAGCTACTTGGTACAATAAGGGCTGAAACAAATGATAATGACGCCGGTCGATCAACACCACGTCCACATTCTTATCCGCCAATTGGCGTACCGCTTCTAAGCCCCCAAAACCGCCTCCAACGACAACAATTTTAGGTCTTTGCTGCAATGCTTGCATAATGCCACCTCATCTTGTAATTTATGACCAAAATAAATCTTTACCAAAATTCCAAAGGCTTCTCGATCTTTTTAGTGATTTTTTTCACTTTCTTGTGCAAAAAAATATATTTGTATACACAATACAGTACCCTTGTTTGTGATTATTTTACCATAGTCATTTTTCACTGTAAATATATGCATTGCTTTAATTAATATCTTTTATCCTTTAATAAGTATCTTTCTTTTTTACTTTCAACTTTACTTTTAAATCAATTTATTTGCACTATTCTCTTAATTTTCGTTTCAATATGTACATTTCTATCAATAATTCTTTCTACCGCCGTTGAGTCGCTTTTTCTGCTTGTTATTTTCTTTGCATTGATATACAATTTGCTTCTGTCTGCATACGAACCTATCGCTATAATGCAAGTCAAGCTTTCATCAGGGAACTAGGACCATTTATCCCCGAAAAACCTATTTAAGCAGGACTTTTCATCATTTCGACCCAGGACGCCAATGCACAATATATAGTGTCGCTCCTTATTGACCAACACTATATATTCATGTAGAATTAAAATCGGCTTCATACGGAACATCAAAATTCACATCTACATAAGGAGGTGACTGGCGCAGCATTCCATGCTGCCGCCTTGCCCATGCTGACGACTATTGTTAAACGTGACGGACGCCAAGTTCCCTTTAATTTGGAGAAAATAGCCAATGCTATTGCCAAGTCTCTGCAGGCTGCGGGAATTAACGACAACACGAAAGCTTTACAACTGGCTACGGAAGTAGTTCACCAAGCTACCCAAGTTTATACTGAACGAAACACGCCGCCCAGTGTAGAAGATATTCAAGATATTGTGGAAAAGGTCTTAATCAACGCCGACCTGGCCAAAGCCGCTAAGGCCTATATATTATATCGCGCCGAGCGCACCCGGATGCGGGAAATGAACACCCGCTTGATGAAAACCTACGAGGAAATTACGCACAGCGCTTCTCAAGAAAGTAATTTGAAGCGTGACAATGCCAACATTGACGGAGATTCCTCCATGGGCGCCATGCTGAAATACGGTTCGGAAGGCGCAAAAATCTTCAATGAAATGTATATTCTAAAACCAGACCATGCCAAAGCGCACAAAGACGGCGACATCCACATTCATGATTTTGATTTTTATACCTTAACTACTACTTGCTGCCAAATCGATATCCAGCGCCTGTTCCAAGGCGGTTTTTCCACCGGCCACGGCCAATTGCGCGAGCCGAACGATATTTCCAGCTATTCCGCCCTTGCCTGTATTGCCATTCAATCCAACCAAAACGATCAGCATGGCGGCCAAAGCGTTCCTAACTTTGACTACGGCTTGGCCGAAGGCGTTAGCAAAACCTTTGTCAAACGCTACCAAGACAATCTGAGTAAAGCCCTGTTTTTTGAGAGCGGTCAGGATAATGTCAAGGAGCTCGTCGTTAAAGCGGCGCAGACACTGCAGAAGCAAGAACAGCTGCAAATCACCTTGGCTAATGACAGCGGCTATCAAGAAAAAGAGTTTGCCTTGCTGCAAAACGATTTCGACACTGCTTTGCTCAATAAAGCCCAGCAATTTGCTTTCACGCAAGCTGTTGCGGAAACCGACAAAGCCACCTACCAAGCCATGGAGGCTCTGATTCACAATCTCAATACCATGCACAGCCGGGCTGGCGCGCAGGTTCCCTTTAGCTCTATCAATTACGGCACCGATACGTCCCCGGAAGGACGCATGGTAGTCAAAAACATTCTCTTAGCTACGGAAGCCGGCTTAGGCTGCGGCGAAACGCCTATTTTCCCTATTCAGATTTTCAAGATCAAAGAAGGCGTCAGCTATAACCCGGAAGATCCTAACTACGATCTGTTCAAGTTGGCCTGCCGCGTCAGCGCGAAACGCCTTTTCCCCAATTTCTCCTTTATTGATGCGCCTTTTAATTTCCAGTACTACCAAGAAGGCCGCCCGGAAACGGAGATCGCCTATATGGGCTGCCGCACGCGCGTTATCGGCAACCCCGCCGTTCCTTCCCAGGAAATTGTTTACGGCCGCGGCAATCTCAGCTTTACGTCAATCAATCTGCCTCGTTTAGGCATTCTCAGCCATGGAGACAGCAAGCAATTCTATAAAAGCCTGGACGAACTCATTGATCTTTGCATCGACCAGCTTTTAGAGCGCTTTGAAATCCAATGCCGCAAGAAAGTACGCAACTATCCGTTCCTCATGGGCAATGGCATCTGGCTGGATTCGGACAAACTTTCCGCTGACGACGAAGTGCGCGAAGTGCTCAAACATGGTACGCTGACAGTGGGCTTTATCGGCTTAGCTGAATGCTTAAAAGCCCTCACAGGCCAGCACCACGGCGAATCGGACGCGGCGCAAGAAGCCGGTCTGCGCATCGTTAAGCATATGCGGCAGCGTATGGACGACGCCGCTAAACAATATGGCCTGAATTTTTCTCTGATTGCTACGCCTGCGGAAGGACTCTCCGGCCGCTTCGTAGATATGGACCGCAAACGTTTTGGCAGCGTTCCCGGAGTCACGGACCGCGCCTATTATACCAACTCCTTCCATGTTCCGGTCTATTGCCCTATCAGCTCCTATAAAAAAGTGCAGTTGGAAGCGCCCTACCATGCACTGACCAATGGCGGCCATATTACCTATGTGGAGGTAGACGGCGATCCCCTCAAAAACCTTGACGCCTTCGAGTCCATTGTCCGCTGCATGAAGGAAAGCGGCATTGGCTATGGCGCCATCAATCATCCCGTAGATCATGATCCGCTGTGCGGCTACAATGGGATTATTGACGAGGTCTGCCCGCATTGCGGACGCACCGAAAACGAGTCCGGTTCTTTCGAGCGCATTCGCCGGATTACCGGATATCTTGTGGGCACACTGGATCGATTCAACAATGCCAAACGCGCTGAAGAGAAAGACCGTTATAAACACTTAGCTATTAGCGAACAAGCTTAAATTCAAAAAAGCTTTCAACCTCCCAATGATAGGACGCTGCCTATCGTTGGGAGGTTTTTTAATAAAAAACTCCCCATTTTCGATGAATAAAAAGGAAAACTTTAGCAGTACGCTGAATTATAAAAAAGTTCGTTAAAATCAGACTTTACTTGCAGCAACCAACATACATGTTAGAACCTAAGGAGGAGTCCGTTTATGATGCAAAGCAATATCACTTGCAAGCACGACAACTCTTGCTTCTTAAATACTATTGCCTACGAAGCGCTTCTTAACCAAATAAGCGACATCGTTCTCCTCACCCATCTGGATGGCTCCATCTGTTATGCAAATCAAGCAGCTTCTGACGCCTATCAATATTCACAAACGGAAATAGCAGAACTGTCGCTGCAACATCTTTGCACGCCGACCTCTGCAACCTACCTTCAGCATCATCTTGCCGAAGCAAGAGCCACTGCTAAAACTATTCATGTCACACATATTCGCAGCAATCACTCTTGTTTTCTTGCAGAAATCAAGACGTCTTTTTTCCCGCTCCTCGAAAAACCATATTATTTGCATATCGTTCACGACCTTTCTCATTCCAAAGAAATTGCCCAGTCCTTAACCTCCTTCACTGCCGAAAATCAGGCCCTCCAAACTGACTTATCCGCAGCGTATGAAGAACTGTTAGCCTCCGAGGAGGAATTGCGGCAACAGCTAGATGAACTACTCACGCGCGACTATACCATCCAACAGCAGCAGCTTCTGCTGCAATCACTTCAAAAAAGCATGTTCCAGGTGCTGCACCATTTACAGGAAGAAGATATTTTACAATACATCCTAAAAGCGGCTGCTTCGCTGGTGAAAACTGAGCATGGCTTTATACACAAAACAGACGCTTCCGCCCAAGTACAGTTCCAAGCCCACGGCTTAGGCGTCCATGCTTGCTGCGTCGGTGTTTCCTTTCCCTGGCACGAAGGGTTGGCCGGGGAGTTAATGCGGCAGCGACACACCATCGTTGAAAATGACTATACAGCGTACCAAACGCGTAAAGCGCCCCCTACGGCACTGCATGCACGGTTCAACAAGCATCATCTTTCCTATCCTGATATGCACGCTGTGGTACTGACCCCGTTATGGGACAAGGAAGAAATTGTCGGGATTATCGGTTTGAGCCGCTACGAGAGCGAAGGATGCTTCACGCCTGCCGAAGCGGAAGCGTTGGAACAATTCGCAAGCATGGCGTCTTTAGCCTTAAATAGCTCTAAGCTGTTTCATTCCTTAAAGAAAGAAAATCTAGTCCGCCGCAAAGCCGAACAGCGCTTGCTGAAAAGCACTCATGAAAACCAGGCTCTTTTAGAAGCCATTCCCGACGCGATCTTCGCCGTCGATAAAGACGGGCGGTTTTTGCAATACAAAGCCAGTTCCATGGCTTTAGCTTTCCCCGCGGAAACATTTTTAGGCAAAACAGCCCATGAGATTCTCTCACCAGCTTTAGCGCAAAAAGCAATGCGCTTTTTACGGCAAGCGCTTACTTCTCAACGTCTTCAAACTTTTGATTTTGAATGGAATACGCAGCATTATGAGGCTCGGCTCGTCCCAACAGAACCAGATAAAGCAATCGCGATTGTCCGCAACATCACGGAACGCTACGAGTGGGAAAAAAAGCTTCGCCACCAAAGCTTGCACGACAGTTTAACCGGCCTTTATAACCGTACTTCCTTTGAAGAGAAAATGCAGAAAGTGAGCCAGCTTCAACAACCAACCGGTCTGCTTGTCTGCGATGTAGACGGCCTGAAGCTCTTAAACGACACCTTTGGTCACGCCATCGGCGATCAAGCTTTGCGCCAGGTAGCCGAACTATTGCAGGACGCCTTTCCTGCCGACGCCTTTCTCGCCCGCATTGGCGGCGACGAATTTGCCGCTGTCTTTAATCAACCAACGCAAAGCTTTTTCTCATCTATTTGCACTAAGATTCGTACCGCTTTAGAAGAACACAACCAAGCCCAGAAAGGCTTCCCTGTCAGCCTTTCTTTAGGCTACGCCATCTCTTCCCAAACTCCCCCGGACATGTGCTCTCTCTTCAAGGAAGCGGATACAAATATGTACCGCGAGAAGCTGCTCCAAAAGCAAAGCGCCAAGAACGCCATTGTCCAGACACTGGAACGCGCCTTGGAAGCAAGGGACTACTTGACCGAAGGCCACGGCAAACGTCTGCATGATCTCATGGAGCAGTTTATTGGGTTTCTAGGTTTACCTGCTTCTCAGCTAGCAGATTTACGCCTGCTAGCCCATTTTCACGACATTGGCAAGGTTGGCATTCCTGATCATATTCTATTTAAGCCAGGCCCGCTCACGGAAGAAGAATGGACGGTCATGAAAGAGCATACGGAAATAGGCTATCGCATGGCTAAGTCCATTCCCGATTTTGAACCGATTGCCGACTGGATCATCAGCCATCATGAACGCTGGGACGGCCAAGGCTACCCGCAGGGACTGAAAAAAACAGCCATCCCGCTGCCTTGCCGTATTCTCGCTTTGGTTGATACCTATGACGCCATAACCCATGATCGTCCTTACCGCAAGGCGGCCTCCGCGAGCGAAGCTATAGCGGAATTACAGCGCTGTGCCGGCAGTCAATTCGACCCGGAACTGACAACTCAGTTTATCAAACTGCTTGAAAGCGATCATTCGCTCTAGGTCCACTCTAGGATAAAAAAACCGCTGCGCGGTCCTTTGGGGGGAACGTCACACAGAGTAACAGAGAAAGGCCAGAGGAGTAAAGTGAGGGATCAATGAGGCTGTGGCGGCCGTTTATACAGCGGCTCCTAACCCCAAAACCCCTTTCGCGTTTTTCGTGTATTTCGCGGTTCGTTGTCCCTGCCATTCCTCATCTCTCAGCCTTTAAATTCCGGTAAATTTAAAAAGGATTTGCAAACGGCCTGTCAACCGTCAGCAAATCCTTTTTCCATTTACCTTCGCAAGGGTTAGGCATGTATTTTTTGCAGCAGCCAGGCCATATTTTCTCCCAAATTGGCCATATTCGCCATTCCTTCTTGATCTTCCGCCACTTCCCCTGCCGCATTTCCATAGCCCATATTCCAATACGTAGAACCTACCAAAAACATTTCTTTACTATGCAAAAAATGATTCAAGGTGTCAAAAGCGCTTATAGCGCCGCCGCGGCGGGCCGCTACGATGGCAGCGCCCGCCTTATGCCGCAATAGTCCTCGGTTGGCGGCCAGCACAATACTAGCGCGATCAATAAACGCTTTCATCTGCGAAGTAACTCCCGCCGAATAGACCGGCGAGGCCAAAATCAAACCATCCGCCGCAATGATTTTCCCCAAGCAGTCATTAAATGCATCATCCTCCATAATACAGCGTCTATCCTGGCGCGCTATACAAGCGCGGCAAGCGATGCAGCCTTTTACAGGATGCTGCGCCAGCGAAATCGTTTCGGTTTCAATGCCCCGGCTGTTTAGTTCTTTATAAACCGTCTGCAAAAGCAGCTGGGTGTTTCCCTGCAGCCGCGGACTGCCGTTTATGCCAATTACCTTCATCAAAGTACCTCCTCTTGCCAAATCATCGCTCTTTTATAGTTCATGAAACGGCACATTCAACAGCGGGTAGCTGCGCCACGCTGCATAATCAAAATGCCACCATTCTTCGGGATACACCGCAAAGCCTTCACCCGCCATCAACAGCCGCAAAAGCTCCCGGCGTTCACGCTGTACAGAGTTTCCCCCGGGATACCAGGAAAAAGCCCGCAGCGAAAACTCATCATAGCCGCTGCCCATGTCAACGCTTTGTCCGGTTTTCCGAGAATACAGCCCAATATCAACAGCACCGCCGCGATTATGCCGCGAACCTTTCGCCGGATCTGCCACAAATACTTTTTGCGCTTCAGGCGTCGCATCCCAAAACATCTTGGTGACATACCAAGGACGATAGGCGTCATAAATAATCAGACCATAGCCGTATTTCTTGAGCGCCTGATTTACCCGCACCAGCGCTTCCGCTGCCGGGCGCTGCAAAAAAGCTCTGCCTTCTTCATACAAAGGCATCCCCATGAAATTATTATCCGTAGCATAGCGAATGTCTAATTGCAGCGAAGCATCCATATTTTTCAGCTCCACCAAATCAGGCTTTAAAAACGCCCCCTCTTCCACAGGCATCTTCGCCTGCAACGCTTTTTGGCGCAAGCCAGCTAGCGGCAGCTGGGGCTGAATCCGAAACGTTTTGCCTTCTTCCTGCGCGAAGCTCTGCTTGCCATATCGTTTTTCTCCCAGCAGGACACCCGTCACCCGCTGCGCAGCATCATAAAAGAAGCGCACTTTAGCCTGCGTTTGTTGAGCCGGACCGAAAAGTAACAATTCATAGCTTCCATCCGCCCCTTTTCTCAACGGATAGCTGCAGTAACTGGCAAATTCCTGGCCTTCTTGATTTTCCGCTTTGTATAAAAGTTCTAATTCTCCGCTCCGTTCACGAATGAGAAACTGCGCCCCCTCGCGCCCGTAAACTCCCAGAAGATTCTCCTCCGCAGCTAAGCCGCTGCTAGACCATACTAGCAGAAAAAGAAAAAGTATCGCAGCGCACCTCCGGTTAACAAATTTATTCATGCTGATCGCCCTTTCGTGTACATTATGATCTAACTCTCCACCGCCGTTTTAGTTGTCATTCCTTATTTTTTCTAAAAACCCTGCTTAACCAACTAGTCATTCTTGGTTTTCCAATGGTAGTTTTCAAAATGAACATTTGTAAATATTTCACAATAACAAGGACTTAGTTCTATTCCTACAGAATATAACGAAAAGGACAATATCCCTACTCAGGTAAAATGGAAGGAGCTCCAACCTATGAAAAAGACAAAAATGGCCGCCTTAGCTGCCACCCTCTGCTTAACATTAGCGCTGCCCCAGCTTGGCTTCGCCAGCCCGCAGACCGATTCGCCAGAAAAAGCGCAACGCTTTGAATTCTCCAATGCTCTCACAGGCATGGACTATATTCAGCAATATTTAGGCAGCTTCAAAAAGCTGACGAAGCTTACCGCCGGTCAACTTTCTGCAGAAGACCAACAGCAAATCGGTAATTTAGGCTGGGAAATGCAAAATCTTGGCTTCCACAACTGGACGCAAACCGTAGAAGGCGCTCTGCGCAAGCAAAATTGCGACATTCAGCGTTTGGAATATGAATTGGCTCAAGAACGCTTCCAAAGCGGCAAAATCACTAAGACTGCTCTTTCCGAAAAAGAAAGACAGTTTCAACTTGCTCGTCAGGAATGGGAACAATTTGCCAGTAAGGTCCATATTGCCGACTAACTCAAAAAGGGACTGTGTTGAAACTTAGTTTCTTCACAGCCCCTTTTTGATTATGTTCCAAAGACGCCGTACGCTTTACCGCTCTAGAACGCTACGCACTTTTGACTGCCCATGGCACAAGCTAATTCTCCTGTTTTTTGCTTTCTTTAGCCGGCGCCGCATACATAGTCGCCGCCATAACAACCAAGGTCAATAAAATCCCAGTCGATTGGGCGTTCAAAATCCAAATCCCTTTGCCGGCATTGCCGAATTGCAAAGCCACTGTAGAAACAATACCAATGCCAGCGGATAAAAAGGCCGCCAACGTACTGGGCCGCCGCGAAAACAAGCCAAACAACAGCGGTGCCGTCAAAGACACCGACATGAGCGAATAAAAAATAGACAATGCCGAAATGACATTGGGCAGCAAAATCGCCAAGCCCACCCCCACCGCTCCCGCCGCCAGCGTTACAAAACGACTGTGCCGCAACAGCTCCTCATCTGCGATGTCCGGATTGATGAACGTCTTATACAAATCTTTGGTAAAGGAAGAAGTAATCATATACAGCACCGCATCCGCCGCGCTTACTTCTGCTGAAAAAATCGCCGCTAACGCCAAGGCAGACGCCCAAAAGGGCATACATTCCTTCATCACAATAGGCAAAGCCAAATCGCGTTCCACAAGGCCCGGCGCCACTACCGAAGCCGCCATGCCCAAAACGGCAGGAATCAGGGCAAAAGCCAGCATCACCAAACCGCAAAGGGCCGTACTTTTCCGAACCGTGCTTTCATCTCTGGCTCCGTAGATCTTGCCAATCAGTCCTGGCGAGATAAAAAAAGACGGCGTCAACATCAGAAAAAAGCCCAAAATCGTAGTCAACCCTGCGCCATCTAAACTAAAATACGCCGCAAGCAGCTCCGGGTCGCCCAGCCTTTGCGCCACTTGCGTTTCCAGACCATTCCAACCGCCGACAAAATTCATAACTAAAGGCACGGCAACAAAAAAACCAACCAGTTTTACCGTTGCTTCTAACGCATTGACATACGCCGCCGAAACCAAGCCCCCAGCGCCAAAATACAGCACAACCACTGCGGCGCCAATCAAAATGCCTGTCGTCTTGCTCACGTCGGCGACAACCGATAAAATCCAGGCTATGCCCATCAGCTGCCCTGCAAAAATAGCAATGGTCCCCACTGCCATCAGCAAGGAAATCAAGCCGCGAAAATTCCGATGATACCGAAACTCCAGATAATCCCCAAGGGTATAAAATTGATGTTCTTTGGCCAGACGCCAAATGGCCGGCCCCACCCAAAAGGCTAAAACAAACGTGCCCAACGCCGAAGCTACAATCCACCACATCGCGGAAATACCGAGCTTATACCCTAGCCCGGCGACGCCAACGGTAGAACCTGCGCCGATATTGGGAGCAATCAAGGTGATAAAAAGAAGCAGCGTCCCAAAATTCCGCCCCCCAACAAAAAAATCCGCCGAACCTTTGACTCTTTTGGTCATAAAAAAACCAATGGCAATCAACAAAAGCGAATATAGCGCAATAACCCAAACATACCCGTTCATGAGGCGCCTCCTTCAACAATTTGCGCAAAAAAAATTTGCTGCATATCAGCAAACCTTTTATTGAATTTCTTCTATTATAGCATTTGCAAAGCGAGGATTGAAGGAATAGACAAATAAAGGGTTTTCTCCGCCTCTCTCGAATTTTCATTTTTAAAGACGTAACACAGGAGGCCTGTTATGAATCTGAAAGTCATCTGCGCTTCTCCCTCCTTGCAGTATATGGAGCTTCTCAAAGCATCCTGGAAATTACTGCGCGAGCATTTTTCGCCTATTGTACTTCTTGCCGGCCTAGGCGCCTTGCCGGGAATCTATCTTGTCCACACCATGCCGGAAACAGCCTTGGAGAGCCCTCCTTTTCTTCTCATTTTAGCAAGCGCCCTAATCAGTATGTTGTCCTATATGAGTATTATCATTCTTATCGATGACGTCGTAGCTGACCGCAAGATTTCCTTGGTGCATATTTTCGAAAGAGCTTCGGCTCGCTTGCCCTTAGCCATCACCACCGGCCTTCTTTGTCTGCTGCGCCTTTTCGGTTGGTTCTTGCTGCTTTTTATCCCAGGGATCATCAAATCAGTACGCTATTCTTTTTCCCTTCAAGCTGTCGTCTTACGGGAAAAAGCGCATGGTGAAGCCATTCATTACAGCATTAACCTAGTCCGTGGTCATTGGTGGAGCGTTGTTATTGCCGGCATTTGCATTTCCTTGCCACAGTTCATTTTAAGCTTGCCTTTTGCCGCTTCGCATCCGGCAAGCGGCTCTGTAACATCTCTCTTGCTGGCCGTTGTCCAAATCCTCACTACGGCATTTTGGTACGTCGGGGAAACGGTTCTCTTCTTAGCGTTAGAGGAGCTTAAACAGCCGCAGACCATACTGCCGCCTCCTCCGCCGCCTGAAATAAACGAATAAATTACGCCAACACCGGAAGAAGTGCCGCAACCGCGCGCAGATCTTCCGGTGTTTTTTTAAGCATTCATTTTAGCTCCCGCAAACTGCTTTCCTTTATAGTTCGGCTCTCTTCCTTGGCAGCTTCAAGATTACAAGCATGTAATCTTGATGTCACAAATCCGACACACTTTAGGAGTAGAATAAAGACATTGCATAGAAAAAGCAGCATTAGAAGGGAGTCCTAGCACATGCAATATCAGATTGTAGAAGCCAACTCACAAGCAACGATCTATTTAACCGGCAAACTATACCTCCAGGATATCGAGGAGCTCCGTTGCGATCTTGTACAAGCCCTTGAAAAAGGTTCCAAATGGTTGACGGTCAATCTCGCTGGAGTTACCTATATAGACAGCTCCGGCTTAAGTCTTTTCGTTATGCTTCACAAATGCGCCGAACAGCTCCATGGCGGCTTAACACTCCTCGGCGCTCATGGGATGGTCCAAGAGATTTTCAAACGCACTCGTTTAGATACATTGCTTAGCATCCGCTAGCATTGAAACAAAGGACATATCGTTCACACCTTTACGTTGAAAAAGAGGACTGCAGCCAACTTGTTATTAAGCTGGCTGCCGTCCTCTTTTTCACTCCGCCTTGCATAGCACCGACTTGGCGGCTATTGTTTCACCTTTTGAAATTCTTCTTCCCCAATATGGCAATACCCGTGAGGATTTTTATCTAAATACTTTTGGTGGTAGTCTTCCGCCGGATAGAAGTTGCGCAGCGGTTCCGCTTCAATCGCGAGAGGCTTCTTATAGCGCCGCTGCAACGTTTGCAGCGATTGCAAAATAAGCTTCCGGTCCTCTTCCTGCACATAGTAAACACCGCTTCGGTACTGTACTCCTACGTCAAAGCCTTGACGATTGACCGAAACGGGATCGATCACCTCATAAAAAAGCTCTAAAATTTTGTTCAAAGATACTTCGTCTGCCTGATAAACAACGCGGACGGCTTCGGCATGACCGCTGCCGCTGCACACCTCCTCATAACTGGGCTGCGCTGTTGGTCCGTTAGCATAGCCGACTTCTGTTTCGACTACGCCCTTGATCAAGGACAAGTATTTTTCCGTCCCCCAAAAACAGCCTCCAGCCAAATAAATTTCCTTTACGCCAGTTGCACGCTGCGTGTCCATCCTCCATCCCCTCCTTGCACAAAGATCAAGTTCCAAGCAATTGACAAGCCGCAATTCTAAAGAACAAATTCATTTGCCTTTCCTTTCTCCATCCAAGCGCTTCTTGCCTGCTTTGCAAGCGCATGGAGCACTTCTTTTTTTCAATTCATTGATCATGGTTAGCCTTTGTATTTTCAGGTATCCTTCTTTTCAGCTCCACCCCTGAAATACATTTATCCTCTTTTTGAGTCTTTCAATATGCCATGTAAGAAAAATAGTCATTTCCTAAAATTTTCTACCTTCAATGCGCACTTTCTCTCTTTACTTTCTTGTATGCAAATGTTACATTGTAACTTGTCTGTGTCTTTGAAAAAGACTATCTAGGCATAATGTTTTGTTTTCTAGTACATGGTCACTCTCAAAAGAACGAAAAGGAGATTGGTATGGATATTTTTCGCACAAAAAGCATTGAAGCCTTTCGAGAGGGCGCCAAGGAAAAGAAGCTCAAAAAGACCTTGGGCGCTTTCGATCTTATTTTGTTAGGTGTCGGCGTGATTATGGGCACCGGCATCTTCGTATTTACCGGCGTTGTAGCCGCCAACTACGCCGGTCCCGCCATTGTCCTGTCCTTGGTTATTTCAGCCGTTGCCTGCGCCTTCGCCGCGTTAGCCTATGCAGAGCTAGCCTCTATTGTTCCCATCTCCGGCAGCTCCTACACGTACTCCTATGCGGTGCTGGGCGAAATTGTCGCCTGGATGGTCGGCTGGAGTCTCATTTTAGAATACTCGCTGGGCGCCAGCGCGGTAGCGGCAGGCTGGTCGGCTTATGCCACCGGCTTGTTTAAATCAGCCGGCTTTAGCGTGCCTCAAGCCTTGACCGCCGTCCCTGCCGACGGCGGCATCATTAATCTGCCGGCGGTTATCATCTCTCTTTTTTTGAGCCTTTTGCTTGTGCGCGGCACCAAGGAAAGCACCACCCTCAATCGCATTTTGGTCGCAGTCAAGCTGCTGGCAGTCTTCATCTTTCTCTTTCTTGCCGGCCCTAAAGTTGATCCCGCCAACTGGACGCCCTTCATGCCCTTTGGCATCTCAGGCGTTGTTACCGGCGCGGCTACTATCTTTTTAGCCTACATCGGCTTTGACATTGTGTCCACCGCTGCGGAAGAATGCAAAAATCCTAACCGCGACTTGCCCATTGGGATCATCGGTTCCTTAATTGTTTGCGCTATTTTGTATGTAGCGGTAGCAGCTGTTCTAACCGGCGTCGTACCCTATACCGAACTCAACACCGGCGAACCGGTTGCTTTCGCCCTTCGCTCCATCGGCTACAATATGGGCTCCGCTTTAGTAGGAACCGGCGCGATTGCCGGTATCACAACAGTACTTTTAGTCATTATGTACGGCCAGACCCGCGTATTTTACGCGATGTCCCGCGACGGCATGCTGCCTGCAAGCATTTGCAAAATCCATCCAAAATACCAAACGCCTCATATTATTACCATTCTATCCGGCATTGTCGTCGCCATTGTATCCGGCTTGACGCCCATCAGCGTCATTGCCGAATTGACTAATATCGGCACCTTATTTGCCTTTGTCATTACCGCCGTAGGCGTCTTGGTCCTACGCCGCACAAAGCCAGATATTCACCGGCCTTTCCGTTGTCCCGCAGTCACCTTTGTTTCTTTGGGCGCTATTCTTTCCTGCGGGTACCTTATGTACAGCCTACCCGGCGATACCTGGTTCCGCTACGGCATTTGGAGCGCCATTGGTCTTGTCGTCTATTTCGCATATGGCTACCGCAAAAGCCTGCTTCATCCCCGCAACCAAGAGAAGAACCAAGCTGCATAACAGGAACCGCTGCGCGGTTAGGAAACGCAACTCAGATACAGTTATGCCGCCGTTTATACCACATAATCCTGAAACCCCGTTCGAATTTCCCTCGTATTTCGCGGTCCGTTTTATAAATTCTGGCAGATACGAAAAAGCCACTGACTTGAAGTCAGTGGCTTTTTTCGTATCTGCCCAAGAGCTTACTTGCTGAAATAGCGCTCCAGCAGCCCTTTGAAAGCCGCACCATGGCGGGCTTCATCTTTGCACATTTCATGAACCGTATCATGAATGGCATCCAATCCAAGAGCTTTGGCTTTTTTCGCAATACCTAGCTTGCCTTCGCAAGCGCCGTATTCCGCTTCGACACGAAGCTCCAGGTTTTTCTTCGTCGATGGGAAAACCACTTCGCCCAGCAGTTCCGCAAATTTAGCAGCATGCTCCGCTTCTTCAAAAGCAATCCGCTTATAGGCTTCGGCCACTTCCGGGAAACCTTCCCGATCCGCCTGACGGCTCATGGCTAAGTACATGCCCACTTCGGTGCATTCGCCTGCAAAATTCATTTTCAGGCCTTCAATAATTTCCGGATCTACGCCAGCAGCTACGCCAATACGATGCTCGTCAGCCCAGTTCATAGCGCCTTCTACCTTCTCGATAAATTTAGCCGCCGGCGCCTTACAGGTCGGACAAATTTCTGGAGCCGCATCTCCCTCGTGAACATACCCACAGATGGTGCAAACAAACTTTTTCATTTTTAGTTCCTCCTTTTATTTTAAATAATAATTATCTGTTGACATTAACTATATTATCACTATATTTTCTATTTGACAAGAGTCTTTTTATTTTTCTCCATTACAACTGTTTTTTCAGCTAAGCTCGGATTATTTTCAAATTATTCCCAAAAAGAAGGAAATTGCCAGCTTCATGTATAAACTATGTTGCAAATCCTATTCTATAAAGAACACCGCTTTTACAAGGGGCTGCCTGCACGGGAAAAGGAGGTACTTTATGGCTAAGGGAGATCAGCTTGATATTATTTTAGGCGACCCAAATTTAACCTGGGAAGATTGGGAAACTTTGGGCAGCATCTTCGAGCTCACCAATATCAACCAAGCTTCCAAACAAGAAAAACGCGAAATTCTTAACCGCGAAATCCGCCACGCTTATGGCAATAGCGCACTTAATCTTTTTCGCAATAACTATGAGCCGGATTATGAAGAGATCGTACGTAAAACGGCGGCAGTATTGAAATTGAGCGCGAAAGTCCCGCTGCAAACAGCTACGGTAGCGCAAATAGAAGAATTCATCGTACTCGAGGTATTGAGCCGTCTCAAGGCGCAGATTATCAAAGAAGGCGGCATCCACGCCTGGCATGCTATTGAAGATTCCGTGGATTCGGGCGTACAAAAATACCTTATTGCGGGCAACTGCCCTTCTTGCGTAGCCAGCCGTTTCAAAACCCTGCGCGGCCCGGCCTTGCTGGCCGCACTACTCGCCGGGCGCATGGCAGGACTCCCACAATATGTAGCAGCCAGCGAACTGATTTTAGTTTTAGCCCGACGCTTTGGCTTCCCGGATCTGCCTATGGCCGGCTCTCTTCTAGAACGAGCAATTGCCGCTCTTTTTGGTCCCCTCGGCTGGACCGCTTCGTTTTTCTGGCTTGGCTTAGACATGGGTGATACGAACTGGAAACGAGTCATTCCTGCGGTGTTTGTAATTGCCTCCTTGCGCAAACGACTCCACCAGCATCTCAATCCTTCTATATTCCAGAAGCGCTATCAATCTCCAGAATAGCGAGCGTAATTTTTACTATTTTTTTATACCTATTCCAACAAAAAACGCTCTATAATCAAAAAGGAAGAAACAAGGAACCGCTGCTTTTAAAACAGCGGTTCCTTACTACTATGGAGGCAAAGCGCTATGAATATCGCTTTTTTTCTTATTGCAAAAAAAGACACGGTGCATTTACCCTTTCACAGCACGATGCGCCAAGCACTGGAAAAGATGGAGTTTCACCACTATACAGCCATTCCGCTTGTGGATGAAGATGGTAAATACGCCGGTACGCTGACTGAAGGCGATTTGCTTTGGAAGATGAAAAACACTCCGTCCCTCACTTTTGCCGACACGGAACGCATCTGGCTCAAAGACATTCCCCGCCGCATGGTAAACACGCCCATTCATATCAACGAAGAAATGGAAAATCTGCTTTCCTTAGCCATTATGCAAAACTTTATTCCTGTAATCGATGATAACGATGTCTTTTGCGGCATTATTCGCCGCCGAGAAATCATTGAGTATTTCGCCCGCCAGCCCAAGGCTTCTCTCTAACCGGCTTTGGTGGAGCAACCGTCTTTAGAGCCTGTTAACTCATCGCCTCGCCTTGCCGGTGCACTGCTCTATACAAAGCTTAACCACCGTTGTCGCGGAGCCCGCTTTTTCGATATAATCTAGTCCTTTTTCTTTAAAAGCGCTTGCATATTTTTCAACAAACGCTTCTAAGGCTGCTTTTTTCTCCTCGTCCGTCACTTCGATCGCTTTCCCTAGGGCAATAACGCTCTCATAATTCGTCGTAAATTGTTCCGGCAACACCGCTGTATCTCCTACTATGCAAAAAGCTGCGCGCGAATTCTGTCGCACCAAATCAAGCTTCAGCCCCTCGGTAGCGCTGTGAAAATACAAGGCGTCCCGAAAATAAACAAAACTTAACGGCACTCCATACGCTTGGTTGTTTGCATCCACCAGCGACAGTACGCCATAGGCGGCTTTATGCAAAAGCTCCTTTATGTCCGTCTCTGCCAACTGCCGGTCTTTTCTCCGCATTTCTCTAGCCATCAGACATCCTCCTCACAAAATTGCTTTCTACATTACTGTCTTTTTCCGTTCAAACGTTCAATAACGCCTGAATAATCCGGATATTGCCGCATTAATTCTTCATAAGAACAAAGGCGAAAATCTCGGTAATCAAAGCCCGGCGACACCATGCAGCTGACCAAACCGAAGGAGCCTTTTTCCGCGACCTCCGCCCCAAAAATCGTTTGCGCCGGCACCAAAACCTGCGGCTGTTCTCCTCGCTTCACATCCAGTCCCAAGCGCACGCTGGTCAGCGTTCCCTCCGGACTGATCATGTGCAAAACTAAGGGAGAGCCATCATGATAAAACCAAATTTCATCGGACAAAAGCTGATGAAACTGCGAAACGCCGCCAGACTTCAAAAGGTAATAGATCGTAGATGCCAAGGGCCGCTCGCCTGCATAAACATCCGGCAGGATCGCAGCTCCCGCTTTGCGTTGATTCTTGTACAGTTCTTTAAAATAACCCCCTTCCACATGTCCAACTAGTTGTAATGCTGCAATATACTCGTCTGCTGTCCGCTTCTCTTTTACTTCTGCCGCCGCTGCGGTGCCAAAATAGCAACTGCAGCACACCAGCAGCAGTATTAGTCCTGCTCTTCGCAATGCCATGCCTCCCTATCAAGTATCATTTATTTGATAAATTTCGTGGCTAACGAATAAAAACCTGCTTCTTTCGGAGTCCGAAAGAAGCAGGTTTTTATTTGCTCGTAGCAAAAAGTAATTTTTTAGGCCTGGCAAGCTTCCAGTGCGCGTTCTCCTAAAAAAGCTCGAATCATGGCAATAGCCGCCTCAATGGTTCTGCCGTCTTTATCCAGCAGCGGATTGAGCTCCACAAACTCGGCCGAAGTAACCACTTTATGGGACGCCAAACACCGCATCGCTTCCAAATGCTGCGCCAACGGCACGCCTCCCGCCACCGGCGTACCCACGCCGCTGGCTTCCCTTGGGTCAAGAACATCCAAATCGCAGCTTAAGTGAATGCCATCGCACCGGGAAGATAGATAGGCCACTGCTTCCTCCATAACCGCCGCACTGCCGCTGCGATACATATCTTCAGAAGTATAAATTTTTATCTTCTTTTCTCGCAAAAACTTTTTTTCCCCTGCGTCTAAATCGCGAACTCCAACCAGCACCACGTGTTCCGGCCGAATTTTATGCTTATAACCGCCTACAGCAATAAGTTCCGGGTGCCCTGCGCCCAAACTAGCAGCCACCGGCATGCCTTGTATATAACCGCTTGGCGATGTTTCCGGCGTGTTGCTGTCTCCATGCGCATCATACCAAAGCAATCCTAACGAGCGATAATGCCTAGCAATACCTGCAAGAGAGCCAATAGCCACACTGTGATCTCCGCCCAAAACTAAGGGAATACGTCCACTGCAGACAATTTCCGAAACCTTGATCGCTACCAACTCCAAACTATCGCGAACCGCCCGGAGATTGCACACGCTGCCTGTAGCGCAGGAACTGATGGCTTGGTTCTTGAGATTCAGATTTCCGGCATCAATGACATCCAGCCCCGTAGAACGCAGCATTCGCAACAAACCGGCTGCACGCATCGCGTCCGGCCCTAGTTGCGTTCCAAACATCTCCTGCCCCAGCCAAGTAGGTATCCCCAACACCGTAATTCCTTTTTTACTTTTCCCCTGTAAACGCATGCTGCTTTCTGCCTTCCTTTGCCTTCATACACTTCGACAAACTGAATTTTCCTTTACACTATTACTTTATTGACTTTCTTTGGTTCTTCTTTGACTTCTTGATTTACAGTAAATATCCTGCCTGAATACACAGAAAAGAAATTTTATTCACTACTATTAATAAAAGAACCAGTGTTTAATTAAAAACACTGGTTCTTTGTGACATGTTTAGTTAAAATTTGTAATCCAGCAGGGATAGCGTCCGATGTTCCCAGGCCACCTGCAGATGCCGTCCGGAAAGATAGTAGCGTTTTCCTACGGGAGCTGCTTTTCCGTCGGTAGATGCCTCTTTTTCTTTGGCCCGCTCTTGTTCTTCCTTCTCGATAAGCTGTTTCAAAATATCCATTAAAGGTGATATTCGCCCTACTTCTTTGCCTTCCAACCATACGGAAAAGCTTTTCGTATCGTTTTCGGCGGCAGAGACTACATACACCTTGGACGCGTCTTTGGACACAATCGACTCGGCCGTTGTCACCTGCGCGCTGCTATCCTGCGACGCGAAGGCAACCGCCGCTTCTTGCACGCCAGCCGCCGCTGCAGACCCATTAGCTACTGAAAACGAGCTGCTGACAGCCGTCCTGCCTACATCCAGTTTAACCTCCGCCAAAGACTGCATTGTTACCGGCACAAGACGAGGCGCATTGTTATTCGTAATTGCAAGGCCATTCTCTGTTTGCTGCACGCTGATGCGCGCCGTTTCCCCTTCATAATTCACTTGGGACTGCTTGCTTGTATAAATGCCGTCCTGCCCTGTCGAAGCAGGCAAAGCTGCCTGCTCTTTTATCTCGCTAGTCGCCAAATCAAGACGCTGTACGGTACCGACTTCGCCTGAATCTCGCAAGAATAAACCACTCTGCCGCACCTGTCCCTGCAGCTCATTGCGGCTATCCTTTAGGGAAAATTCCGTAGCGACGCTGCCCAAATAAATAGCGCCTACATCCGCTTCCTGCAAAGACAGTAATTGATCCTTTCCTTGATCGTCTTTAGCCCAAATACGCAGTTTGCCGTAAACATCGTCATTTTCATCAAGCCAGCCATTGCCGTCCGCATCGAATTTAGCCAAATCCCCAAAAGCGTCGCCGCTTTTAGCGCCAAAAAGCTCGCTGCCGTCATTGATTTTACCGTCTCCATTCTGATCTAGCGCCAAAAAGCCGGCGCCGGGTTTGACAAAGGACATGCTGTCTTTTTGGCCATCCGCATCCAAATCAAAGACGTATTTTTCTTCGGTCAGTCCTACTCCCGCAGAACTTTTACCATACTGAATGACCAAGGGGTCCTCCAAGGTGGCCGTACTTTGCGTCTGAACCATTTCCGCCGTGCGCAGCATCAACGAGGTCTGATCGATTTGCAGCGTCCTGCCGTCTTTTGTAGTAACCAGCCCCTGCGCTGACCACGCTGTATATTCCGCTTCACTCACGGTACGCGTCCTAGTTTCCACCTCTCCAATCCGCAGCCCTGTTGCCGCTCCATTGGCATTAGTCGTCGCCACAAACACCGTTGATTCTCCTACTGCCGTACTGGTTCCTTGTAGTTGGGCGTTCTCCTGACGCGTCACCGTCTCACCACCTTGGCTTTGCCTCGCAACAACCGCGCCTTGTCCCACCGTCACCTGCTGCGACGCTTCTGTAATAACGCCGACTGGCCGCCAGTTGCCGCCGCTTTGCGGCGGTTTTCCGATCGTAGCGCTGCTGCTGTTTTGATCAATCACAAGCCTGGTGTGACTTTCAGCCGCAACTTCTTCCGAAATTACATCGCTGTCCACGCCCATAAAAGCAGTTACATTTTTCAGCTCATTCCGCTCTTCTTGGGAAAGCTTAGAAAAATCAACTCCTTTGTTCACCGCCGCCGCATCTTTGCCAGCCGCTGCAGCTGTTTGCAAAGCTTCTTCGCTCAATTGCACCTCGTAAGCCCGATCCGTCTGAATTTCCGTGTGACTGCTCTCTTGCTCCAAGGTTGTAGCTGCTGCGGTACTGGAAGCGTATAGGCTTTCTCTTTCTTTCGTGCCTAAAAAATGACTGCTGCTAAACTCTACGGTACTAGAATCAATTCTCACCAACCTCAGCTCCTATATTTTTTTGCTTCACATAACTTGTAAAGCTCCTTATTTATAATATCGTACGCATTGTGAAACTTTTTACATGTTTTTCATTTTTTTTGCGATATTTTTTTGAACTCGCTTGAAAATTAACAACTTTCTCTTTCTTTTCTATCCAGCTAAGTTAAAACATGGTATGCTATGTTCATAGCGTTTTAGACAAGGAGGCTCTTTCATGAAGCATCTTCTTTTCATCTGTGTCCTGTCTCTTGTTGCAATCCTCTATAATCCGGAAAACGCCTTAGCCAGCCCTCAAGAATTCATTATCATCAACAATACAGGCCACACTATTTGCGCATTATACATTGCTCCCTCCAATACAAACGACTGGCAAGACAACTTGCTTGAACAAACTATATTAGGAATCACGGATCAGGCGACTCTTCCGTTTCACCGTAATGAACCCGCTGCTTATTGGGATGTGCGGGTAGTATATGACAATGGGTTCAGCGATAATTGGAAGCGCTGCCAACTGCGCAAGCAGCTTTTTGTAACGCTCAAGCCCGAAGCCGCCATCTAAAAATTTTTCTTTATCTTCCAGCCTGACTAGTAAAGCGCCTCTTCAGAGGCGCTTTTTTTCCTATCCCAGAATTTATAAGTTTTTACGGATTCAAAGAGCCCTTGACCAGTTTTTCTAAAGCCGCCAAGGGAGGCGACAGCCACTTTTCGCGATGCAGCACCATTTGCGCCACTACCGAAATGCTGCTGCTATCCCATGGCAGTCGTACCAATGTTCCCCGCTCCAGTTCTTCGGCCACGACAATTTCCGGCAGCAATGACAGGCCTAAGCCGTTCTTTACACACTGTTTAATGGCTTCCAATCTTTCAAATTCCCAGAACGTTGCTACAGGCGCCTTGGCTTGCGCCAGCAGCTCTTTCATCTCCGCCGGATAGCCGCTGTGACCTTCGGAAAAAATAAAAGTTTGCCCGGCTAATTGCTGCGTCTCTACTACTTGCAACTTCGCCAAAGGATGCTGCGGCTCCGCTACTAATACGGTCTTGCCTTGAAACAAGGTTTCTTGTCGCAGCTGCGGCTGGCCGGCTTCGTCTTGAAATCCAAAAGCCACATCAACCAGATTTTGCTGCAGCCATTGTCCAAAATCGCTGCAATGACCTACTTTCAGATACAGCTGCACCTGCGGATACAGAGCTCGGTATTCCTTTAATAGCGGCGGCAGCCAAAATGCGCATAACGACTCGGAAGCGCCCAGGCGAATCATTCCTTCCAGCGTTTCCTTGCCGCAAAAAGCTTGCCGCACTTCGTCTTCCGCCTGCAGCAGCCTGGCCCCCAGGCCCACCAGACTCTCTCCTTGAGACGTCAAAAATATTTTTCGCCCCAAACGCTCGAACAGCCGAACTCCCAGTTCTAGTTCCACCAACCGAACATGTTCGGAAACAGTAGATTGGGAGTAGTTCAATTCCCGCGCCGCCTGCCCAAAGTTCAACGTTCGCGCCACTGCTAAAAAGGTTTCCAGATACTTGCTCTGCATCTCATCACATCCATCGGTTTTTCCGATTATTTTACACTATATTATCGTCTTATCAAATCTATTTTTTCATGATACGATTTTTTAAAGCTTTTACTACATTTGCAGAGGAGAAACAACGCCGCGATGAAAGAAGCCGTTCAGCTCAAAAAAAGCATCACTTGGCTCCAAGGGGCCTCCTTAACTACCGGAGCCGTTCTGGGCGCCGGCATTTTAGTACTCCCCTCTCTGGCCGCCTCCATAGCGGGACCAGCGTCTTTACTCAGCTGGCTCTTCATGGGCCTGCTCTCTTTGCCCATGGTGGCCGTCATCAGCATGATGTCTTCACGCTATCCTGATTCCGGCGGCATCGCCACCTATGTCCGCCAAGGCTTGGGAGAAAACACCAGCCGTATCGTCGGCCTGTGGATTTTAGGGGCTATGCCCTTTGGCATGCCTGTTACCGCCTTAATCGGCGCCCATTATCTAGGCGACGTGCTGGGCTGGTCCTCGGCGGCCATTTATGGCGTGGCGGCGGTTATGCTGCTTCTGGCGGTAGCCCTAAACTACCGAGGTATTGATCTATCCGGCCGCGTACAAGTCCTTGTCGTCTCCTCCATTCTCGGTATTCTGCTTTTAGCGATTACAGCCTCCTTGCCCCAAGTTCAGCCTGCAGCTTTTTCCCCCTTCTTGCCGCACGGCTGGCTGCCTGTAGGACAGACTATGTCCTTGCTCTTTTTCGCCTTCATTGGCTGGGAAATGATCGGCCATTTGGCGGAAGAATTTCGCCGCCCCCGCAAGGACATCCCTTTAAGCCTGGGTCTTGCCGCTTTGGTCATTAATGTTTTATATTTACTCATTGCCTTCGTCACCATTGGAACGTTGGCTTACCAATCCGCTACGCCGCTTACCGCCATGATCACGTTGGCAGCTTACGGTTGGGGCGAACAGGCGAGTCTGCTGGTTTCTTTTCTGGGTCTAGTCGCTTGTTACTGTCCTGTCCATACGTTCATCGCCGGTTTCTCCCGGCTGGTTTACGCCCAAGCCCGCGACGGCGCCTTACCGCCTGTTTTTTCTCGCCTTCATCCTCGCTTTCAGACACCGCATTACGCCTTACTGTCATTTCTTCCTGTTTTAGGTTTCGTTCTTGGAGTCAGCTATCTTCTGGAATTGCAGTTGCAAACCTTGATTCAATTTCCTTGCGCTAATTTCTTGGCCGTTTATACATTGGGCATGATTGCATCTTGCCGGGTTCTTCCCAACCGAACCGGAAAAGTTCTCGCCCTGCTCAGCGCCTCCTTGTCCGGACTTGTCTTCTTGTTTTCAGGCTGGTTTATGCTCTACCCCCTGGGGTTAGCCTTAGGGGCCTGGGTTGCATACAGGCTTTTTTACATTTAAAGGAAAGGATTTCGCCACCATTTCCAGAATGTATCCTACATATAAGCAAGTTATGCTCACACTACTGCGCAAAGGAAGATGACACGATGAAAAAGTATTGTTTCACCGCCTTTCTGGCGGCCATTCTGTTTTTAACCGCTCCTGCTACGCTTTGGGCTGCCGACAAAGTTCCCGCTCGACAAGACATAGCCCCTCAATATCAGTGGCATTTGCAGGACATTTACGCCAGCGACGCCCAATGGCAGCAGGACTATGACAAGCTCAAAAGCCAGCTGCCCCAACTTGCGACATACCAAGGCAAACTTGGCGCCTCGCCACAACTACTGCTGCAATGTCTAAAACAGCGAGATCAAATGAGCATCACCCTGGGCCGCCTGTACAGCTACGCCAAAATGCACCGCGATGAAAACACAGCTAACGCCGCTTATCAGGCGCTTACAGACAAGGCGGCTTCTCTGGGCAGCGCGTATATGGCGTCCGCCTCTTTTATCGAACCGGAATTACTGGCGCTTTCCCCTAAAACGATTCCCGCCTTCCTGCGGCAAGAACCGGCACTTAAGGAGTATTCTCGCTATCTGCAGAATCTTTTACGCCAGCGTCAGCATATTCTTACCCCAGCCGAAGAGTCTCTTCTTTCTCAGGTGTCCGAAATTGCTCAGTCGCCGGAAAATACCTTTGACATGCTGACCAACGCCGATCTGCATTTTCCAGCCATCACCGACAGTCAGGGAAACACGCTGCCCCTGAGTGAAGGAAAGTACCGGGCCTACATGTCTTTTGATGACCGGCAGTTACGGCAAAATGCATACCTAACCCTCTATCAAACCTATGCACAATATCGCAACACCCTTGCTTCTACCTTGAACGGCAATATCAAAAGCAGCCATTTTTTCGCCTCCGCCCGGAAATACCCCTCTACCTTGGCGGCGTCTTTAGATAACGACAATATTCCAGTTGCCGTCTATGACAATGTCATCACTACAGTCAAGCAAAATCTGGGCCCGTTACACCGCTATGCATCTTTCAAAAAAACAGCCTTGGGCCTTGACGAATTCCATCTCTATGACGCGTCTGCGCCAGTGACGACGCAAAAAGCACAGTCGCCTTACACCTACGAAGAAGCCTGCCAGCTCGTACAGACTGCGCTAGAGCCATTAGGCTCGGAGTACAACACCGTACTAAAACAAGGTCTTAGCTCCGGCTGGGTCGATGTATATGAAAACCAGGGCAAACAGTCCGGGGCCTACTCGTGGGGCGCCTACGGCACCCATCCCTTTGTGCTTCTAAACTACGAAGGCACGTATGACAGCGTATCTACGCTGGCCCACGAGCTAGGCCACTCGATGCATACCTATTACAGTTATGCCAACCAGCCCTTCACAACCTCCGACTACTCTCTGTTCTGCGCCGAAGTAGCTTCTCAAACCAATGAGATTCTGCTTGTCGAGTACATGCTGAAGCATACGCAGGATACAGCCGTGCGCAAGCATCTGCTCGAACAGTATCTGGACACCATTTTAGGCAGCGTTTACCGTCAGACTCAATTTGCAGAATTTGAAAAAATAGTTCATGAACGCACTGCCAAGGGCGACGCTCTTACCGCCGACGATTTTGACGCCATCTGGCACGACTTGAATGTGCAGTATTGGGGGCCTGACGCTGTACTTGATAAAGTAAGCGATGTCGGTTGGTCCAGGATTCCCCACTTTTATCGCAACTTCTATGTATATCAGTACGCCACCGGCTACGCAGCGGCGACGGCTTTAAGCGAGCAAATTCTCACAGGCGGCGAGCCGGCCCGTCAAAAATATTTGCAGTTTTTAAAAAGCGGTTCTTCCGACGATCCTTTGCAATTATTGCGCCAAGCCGGCGTTGATATGACGACTCCCTTGCCTCTGGAAATTACACTGCAAAAATTCTCCCGTCTGCTTGACGAGTTAGAACGCCTAAACTAAAAAAGGGGACAGGCCTAAAAGGCCCGTCCTCTTTTCACTTTCACCGCAAATTCATCATTACCAGCAAAACCGTCATAATTACAATGCTAATCATAATAGAAACCGAATTCGTCAAGCTGGCCAAGATGCCATTCCCTTGGCATTTTTCCGTAAACAATGGCGCAATCGCGGGAATCGGCGCAAAAACAAGCAACACCAGCACTTGCCGAATCTCCAAGGAAAAAGAAGTATAATAATAAAAAAGCCAGGCAAATACAGCAGAAACAGCGTAACGAAGCAATAAAACAAGGCTCAGCTGCTGCACATGGCGCGCCTCCAGTTCCAGCATCATGCCAATCATCAGCATTGCCAAGAAACTGTTGGCGCCGGCAATAACCGAGCAAAGATTCAATACCTCTGCAGGAAAACGGAAACCAACCCAAGAACACAACAGCATCAACATATAAATATCAAAAGGCACGGAAGACAAAAGCTTTTTCGCCAGTCCCGTCAGCTGGCTTTTTCCGCCAGTTCCCGCCACCCCGGCGGCGGCAGCGTAGGTCCCGCCTGTACACATAATTGAATTTCCGGAATCAAACATGCAGGTAGCCACTACCCCAAAAGGCCCCAAAAATCCTTGCGCAAAGGGCATCGCAAAACAGCCGATATTATAACCGGACGCATTCAGCATATAAAAAACTTTAGTTTCCCCGTTGCTGCGCGCGCCAGCTAAAAAACCTAAGCCAACCATAATCAGGTTGCAGCCCAAGCCAAGCAACGCCAAAATCAACAAAGAAGCGTCCATGTCAAAATTGGCAAAGGCGGTAATTACTGCCGCCGGCAGCGTAATATTGAGTACAATCTTTGAAATCAGCCGATAGTCGGTCGCCGTAAAAAATCCGATGCGTTTTAGCGCATATCCTAAAAAAATAATGAAGACAAACGCGGCTGCCTTCACCAAAACTTCGCCCATGATTCTCGCCTCTTTTTCTTTTTACGAAATCGTTACACATCATTTACTCATGCTATCAAATGCACGCGTGTTCGTCAATATAGCCGAAAATTTTACGAAAGCAATTATTTTTTTGAAAGGTTGTGAAATGCATGCCCCATGCCAATGCCTCCAGGCGCTTATATTTCTTGGATAATCTGCGCGCCGCCGTCATTCTCTTGGTCATTGTTTTTCATATCGCCCTGGGTTACATGGCTCCGCCTCTCGCCTGGTGGTACGTCGTTGACAGTCAAACAAGCGCCGCCTTTATTCCGTTCATCGTTACGGTAGATGTTTTTATTATGCCGGTTATGTTCTGGATTGCAGGCTATTTTACGCTGCCCGTGCTGCAGCGCAAAGGCATCGGTTCCTTCTTCCGGGACAAATTGTACCGCATCGCCCTGCCCTGGGTTGGAGGCGTCCTCGTGTTGGCGCCAGCCATTACCTATATGATCTGGTTTAGCCGGTCCGACACGCCGCCGCCGTATCTTTACTTTTGGCAAAACCTATTTTTTACGCCGCAGGTTTTTAATCATGCTCATTTTTGGTTTCTAGGACTCTTGCTCTACTTTTACTTTTTTGTAGGCCTTCTGCAAGCATTACGGCCAAATTGGCTGCAAAAGGCGGCGACTCCAGTCCCTCCGTCAGCCTCTTTTTTTTGTTGTTTCACTCTTTTGTGTAGCGCAGCCTTTTTCACGCCCACTCTATTCCTGCCCGCCGACACCTGGTTTAGCAAATTATATATAGTTTCTTTCCAGCCAGCCCGCCTAGGTATTTGTTTTCTTTACTTCCTGCTGGGTCTTCATGGGTGGCGCCATTCTTGGTTTGCTC
>NZ_JAQUZF010000141.1:0-5824 GCF_028691475.1 Anaeromusa sp. | reverse complement strand
CACGAAAATAAAACTACGATATACATTTATATGTGTAATTTCCAGAGAATGTATAAAATAAAAAGACGGAGGAATGAAATGACAGGAGAAGAGCTATCGTTGCGGATTCGGATGCTGCTTTTGCGCGAAGGAGGCATGACCGAAGCGCAGGCGGCGGAATTGCTGGGCGTGAGAACGCAAGAATTTCATGCCAAAATGAAGAATGGCAGTTTTTCTTATTTGGAAGTAGCGAAGCTTTTAACTGGTTTAGAGTATAAAATACGCTGGGAAAAAGAGACTACATAATAGCAAAAACAAGCTGTTGACAAGGAGGAAGCTCATGCAAAAAGGTATTTATCGTCACTTCAAGGGCAATCAATATGAGGTGCTGGGGGTAGCAAAGCACAGTGAATCCGGTGAAGAATTGGTAGTCTATCGCGCTTTGTACGGCGAAGGCGGCCTTTGGGTGCGCCCCTTGGCCATGTTTGTTGAAGAGGTGCCCTGGGAGGGAAAACGGCAGCCGCGGTTTGCACTGGAAACGCGCACAGAGTGAGAGCGGCCCGCGCGAGGTGCTGACGGAAAAGTTCGAATTTTGGGCGTTTGTGACGAAAAATAGAAGTGAGAGTATCAAACAACAAAATTTAAGACAAAGACTTGACAAAAAATAGACAGGTTAGTATAATCTAAACAATGTATTGAAAATTTAATATGGGTGTCCGTGTGAAGTTTGCGGGAGAAAGCAGTTTTGTTAGAAAATTCGCCAAACCGTAAATGGATGGAACTCTGGAGAGCCCCTGCCAAAGCAGGGCGCCGAAGGGGCAAGTCGGCCGGTTGCGGCCGATGAAACTCTCAGGCAAAAGGACAGAGCCATAAGTGCATTTTTTTGGGGAACTAAAAATTTGCAGCTTTGTGTGCTTTTCAGAGTCAAACGAGATGTTTGGCTCTTTTTCTTTTGAGAGAGTCAGGGATGTCTGTTTTACAGTGTCGCAAGAACGCTGGTGAAATAGGAATAAGTATAGGAACGGCTGAGTCAATCAGTGGTTTCGAGAGGGAGCGATGGTTTGTGAAGAACAAGGGAATCAAATGGATGGCCATAGTGATGGCGGTATTGATGGTAGGGTTGGTCGCCGGCTGTGGCGATTCTAATTCCAAAGACATTAAAATCGGCTTGTTGAATGAAATGACAGGCGGCAACGCCACTCTGGGAACTTCCATTACCAATGGCGCCAAATTGGCGATTAAAGAAGCAAATGCCAAAGGCGGCGTTTTAGGCAAACAGATTCAGGGAATTGTTGCAGACAATAAAAGTGAAGCCTCTGAGTCGGCCAATGCGATGACGAAATTGGCTTCGCAGGATAAAGTGGTCGCTGTGACCGGTACGTTCTCCAGCTCAAGCGCCATTGCGGCCTCGAGCGTGGCGGAAGCCTCTAAAGTGCCTTATCTGGCCGTAGGCGCTACGAACCCCAAGGTAACTGTGGATGAAAAAAGCGGTAAAGTGAAGCAATATACCTACCGTATGTGTTTCATCGATCCCTTCCAGGGAACTGTGGGCGCTAATTTTGCGTTGAACACGTTGAAAGTAAAAAGCGCAATTATGCTGATCGACAACAGCAGCGATTACAGCAAAGGCTTGGCTGCTTTCTTTAAAGACTCCTTTACCAAAGGCGGCGGCAGCATTTTGGCGGAAGAGTCCTACCTGCAAAAAGATCAGGACTTCAAAACCATTTTGACCAAGATTAAATCTCTGAATGCTGAAGTTATCTATGTGCCTGGTTACTATGAAGAAGTGGGCAAAATCGTTAAGCAGGCCCGGGAACTTGGAATTACTGCTCCGATCTTGGGCGGCGACGGCTGGGATTCTCCTAAACTGGTAGAATTGGGTACTGCCGAAGCTTTGAATAACACCTATTTCACCAACCATTACTCTGTCGAAGATACTTCTCCGGCTTGCAAAACTTTTGTGGAAGCCTATAAAAAGGAATATGGTCAGATGCCGGACGCTATGGCCGTTCTGGGTTACGACGCCGCGAACGCTCTGATTGACGCTATCAAACGCGCCAACAGCCTGGAGCCGGACAAAATCCGCGCTGCCTTGTCCGAAACCAAAGACTTCCCGGCTATCACCGGTTCTACGACCTTGAATGCTACCCATGACGCTGTGAAGAGCGCGGTTATTATTGAAATGAAAGACGGCAAGCAAGTATTTAAAGCCAGCGTGAAACCTTAAGCATAAGATCTGGCTGGTTTTAGAGGAGCTGTCTGCCAAGGTTAAAACCTTTGGCGGACAGCTCCTTTGTATCTTTATGCACAGGAAACGATGGGGGTTCGGAAAAGTTATCTTGTTAAGACTAAAGTCTCGAAGGATTAAACAAAGTTTAGTTCCTTAGTCTTAAAAAGTTAACGAAAGTGCAAAAAAATATTATACAGAAAATATGCAAGTAGGAATTTTGCAAAAAAGAGAGAATTCCACTATATGGAATAAAATAAATAAAAAATAATGACAAAGCAAAGAGGCTTATGTTAAAAGCTGCAGACCTGTTGAATGTACTTAGTAAAAGGAGGAGCCACATGACAATCTTTGGCACTATTCGCAGTCAGATGGTCTTGTTTACGTCTGGTATTGTCGTGTTGACGCTGGCTTCTACTTTGTATCTGAGCTACTACTTTATGGCCGAAGAATATGAGCGCACTATGCAGCAGACCAATTACCAAATGGCCCATAGCTTGGCCAATAATGTAGCTCTATTTATGGAAAATGCCTACAATGTTAATTCGCTGCTGGCTAAATCGCCTACTGTTGTTGATGGAAATGTAGACAAGCAGAGACAGTTGCTGCAGGAAACGGTAAGGCAGTATCCGTTTTTTCAATTGCTGGCGGTGACAAGCTTGGATGGAGATCAACTGGCTCGTTCGAGCGGAGTCTCTGGCAATCGGGCGGAACGACCTTGGTTTAAAAAATTCATGGCGCAGCGGCAGTCTTATGTATCTGATACGTATTATTCTTTAACAACAGAGGCTCCCATTACTACCATTGTGCATGATGTTTCTCAAGAAGGGCGTTTAAACGGCATTTTAATGGCGGACATCGAGGTGTCTAAAGTACAGGACCTGGTGGATAATTTTAATTCCGGCGCCGGGAGCTATGCCTATCTTCTGGACGGTAACGGCGGGGTTATTGCGCATCCGGATCGGCGTCAGGTAAATGAGCTTTATAACTATAAGTCAAAGCACAAGGCTGTTTTGGTGCGTGACAGCAACGGAAAAATGGTCACCGATGCAGAGAACAACGAAGTGGTGCGAGAGGAATCCTTTGCTTTGCCAGCGGGCTTAGAAACGATAGTGCAAACCGTCTTGCAAGGGGAAAACGGCATATCCTCTTATGAAGGAAAAGATGGAGATGAATACCTTTGCGCGTATCGCAGCATTCCCATGCCAGGCTTATCAGCGCCCTGGAGTTTGATTGTAGTACAAAAGAAAAGCGCTGCCATGGCTTTCATCAAAGACGTGTCGCTGCGGAATTTTCTCCTCGGAAGCTGGGTGCTGCTGCTTTCTGTATGTTTGACCTGGTGGCTTGCGAGGCGCTTTAGTCTTCCTGTTCGGAAGTTGGTAGAGGCGACAAGGCAAGTCAGCGGCGGCGATTTATCGGTGCGCCTGCCGGTACATAAGAGAAATGAGCTGGGAGAAATGGCGGGTTATTTTAACCGCATGATTGATTCGCTGGCTCAGTATCAAGGGCAACTGGAAGTCCTAGTAGAACGGCGCACGCAGGACCTAGGAGCGGCCAATCAAGAACTCTTGGCCATGAATGAAGAAGCTCTTGAAAGCAATGAGCGATTGGCGCTGCTAAACGACAGCTTGGCAGAGGAAGTGGCTGTGCGTAAGAAAGCGGAGGAAGAGGTGCTGCGGCGGGAACGGCAGTACCGAGCAGTGACGGCCCTTTTGACTCGGCCTTTGACAGATGTGCAAGAACTGTTTGAGGTTATTCTGGATAATGCTATGTATTTGGTAGACTCGCCAGATGGTTATATTTCTCTTTATGAGGAAAAAACGCCGGGCTTTCGCATGTGTCATAGCCGGGGGGCGTACTTGCCTTTCCTCCATGAGGTGCAGCCGTTGGCAACAGGCATGGAAGGCTTGGTGTATGAGCAAAAAGAATTGCTGTATGTCCCGGAGTATGCCTCTTTCACCGGTCGTATGGACGATACGCGGCTGACGGATTTGAAGAGCGTGATCATGCTGCCCTTGATTCAAGAGGGCGAGGTACGAGGCGTTCTGACCATCAGCTGGCGGCAGGAGCATATTGTACATAAAGAAGATGTGGCAACGCTGCAGCAATTTGCGGATTTAGCCCTAGTGGCGCTGGAACGCTTGAAGGTGCAGGAAAAAATGCATCGTCTGGCTTATTTTGACGGGCTGACAGGCTTGCCGAATCGGGAAAATCTCAAGGAAAAGCTGACGCAGTGTCTCGTGGAAGAACCTCAAATGGGAGCGCTCTTTTTTATTGATATGGATGAGTTGAAAGATATCAATGATCATTTTGGACACTCTATTGGCGATGAAGTGATCTGCGCCGCCAGCCGCCAAGTATATGAAGCCTTGAATAGGGACTGTTACATAGCGCGTATTGGCGGCGATGAATTCGTGGCGGTTGTTCCCGGCGCCAATATGAATGCAGCGGTCAAGATGGCGGAAGATCTTGTGAGCAATCTGTATCGTGATTATGAAGTGAGTACAGGCAAACTGCGCCTTTCCGCCAGTGTAGGGGTTGTTTTGTATCCCGAAGACGGCGAGAATATGGAAGAACTATTGCGTAAAGGGGACTTGGCCATGTATGCGGCCAAACGCGCTGGACGCAATTGCTGGTGTTTTTACGAAAGGACGCTGCTGGCGCAGACGGATCAAAAAATTTGGCTGGCTGCCGGGCTGCGGCAGGCGTTGGAAGTGGGCGAACTGCGCTTGTTTTATCAGCAGCAGGTTCGGGTCAATGATGGCGAAATAATTGGCTTTGAAGCCCTGCTGCGCTGGATGCATCCTGAAAAGGGCTTAATTGCGCCGGACGTATTTATTCCTTTTGCAGAGCAGAGCGGTTGGATTGTGCCTATTGGCCGTTGGGTCTTGAAGGAAGCGTGCGCGTTTGCCGCCCGTCTGGCGGCGAACGGACAAGGGCATTTGCGGGTGGCCGTCAACATTTCCGCACGGCAGTTGATGGAATACGGCTTTGTAGAATTCGTGGACGAATCCATTGCCGAGGCTGGCATCAGTGTTAAGCAGCTGGAACTGGAAATTACGGAAAGCGTATTGATTGAAGAAATGGCCGAAAACATTGAAAAACTGTGGCGTTTGCGGGCGCGTGGCCTGCTGTTGTCACTGGATGATTTCGGTACAGGCTATTCTTCCTTGACCTATTTGAACAATCTGCCTGTGCATACCCTAAAAATTGACAAGACTTTCATTAATACACTGGGCGAAGACGGCGAGCGGACGCAGCTTGTTAAATCCATCGTTCATTTGGCTCATTCCATGGGCTTGCTGGTCGTGGCGGAAGGCGTAGAACTGCCTGAACAGCGTCAATGCTTGCTGGAAATGGGCTGCGACTATTTGCAGGGCTATCTCTTCAGTAAGCCTGTGCCCGAAGCAGAGGCCCTGGCCCTGCTGCCAGGCAGGGAATAGTAACGGGTTTTTAAACAGGAGTAGAGTGAGTAAAGGGAGGGCCCGAGGGTTTTTTGAACAAGAGAACCGGAGAATCGGAGGGGCCGCAAGAGGGTAGAAAACGGTATTTAGTGTAACGTAAAATAAGCCGGTGAAATCCTTTGGTATCAGGATTTCACCGGCTTTTAGTATTTTA
>NZ_JAQUZF010000023.1:0-28644 GCF_028691475.1 Anaeromusa sp. | reverse complement strand
CACTGACCGCTTGGCGCAGATTCTCTTCGGTAACCCCTTTATTGATTACATCCCGCAGACGCTGCGTTCCCGCTTCCGGCGCAAAGGTCAAACCGCTTTTACGCACTTGCTGTACCTTATGAGCCAGCTCCACCGAAAAGCTGTCAATACGCAGGGACGGCAGCGATAGGCTAACCCCTTCCGCTTTGTGCTTCTCCAGCAATGTCTCCACTAAGGGTTCCAAGCAGGAATAATCAGCGGAGCTCAGGGAGGTTAAGGACATTTCGTTGTAGCCCGTATTCTCCAGCATCTCCTTAGCCAGCGCCTGTAAGGTCTCTTGCTGTCGCTCCCGCACAGGGCGATAAATAATGCCGGCCTGGCAGAAGCGGCAGCCCCGTGTGCAACCCCTAAAGAGTTCCATCATAATTCGATCATGCACTGACTCTACATAGGAAACGATGGGCCGAGTCGCCGTTCCCATCGCATCCAAGTCTGCCACCACGCGTTTTTGCACGCACGCCGGCGCCTCCGGCTGCAGCGGCGTTATGGCCGTATCAAACGAGGCTTCATCATAATGAACCTCATAAAAAGAAGGTACATAGATGCCGCGGCAAGTCGCCAAACGACGCAAAATCTCCTGACGCCCGCCCGGTTTGCCGGCTTGTTTCCAGGCGCTGTACTGCGCAATCACTTCCCCTAGGACTTCCTCGCCCTCGCCCAGCACAAAGCAATCAAAAAAGTCAGCCGCAGGCTCTGGATTAAACGCACAAGGACCGCCGCCGATAACCAATGGCTCATCCTCTTGCCGTTCCCGCGCCAAAAGGGAAATCCCCGCCAAGTCGAGCATGTTCAGCACATTGCTGTAGCTCATTTCATATTGCAAGGAAAAACCGAGCAACTCAAAATCCCGGATCGGCGTGCGTGTTTCCAGAGAATATAAAGGCAAGCCAGCCTGGCGCATCTCCTTCTCCATGTCCACCCATGGCGCGTATACTCGCTCCACGGCGGCGTCCTCTCGCTCATTCAGCAGCTGATACAGTATTTTTAAACCCAAATTAGACATACCTACTTCATACACATCAGGCAGGGATAATACCACACGCACTAGCCCAGAATGCAATTCTTTACGCACACTATTATACTCCTGCCCAGTATAACGGGCAGGCTTTTCCACACGACTTAGCATGGCCGCATCTAATTGAAGCATGCTCATCCTCCTCTTAATAAAACGTCAACAAGACGCCTCCAGCGCCATAGCACCGAATCGGCGCATGACCACTACGGGGCGTCCTGTTACAATATGTTTCGCCATCAGGCCTCTTCAGAACATAATTTTCTGTCTGCGCATATAAACATTTAACAGCAAGCCGACACTAAGCAAATTAGTAGTCAGCGCACTGACGCCATAACTCATAAAAGGCAAAGGAATACCCGTCACAGGCATAATGCCGGCAGTCATGCCGACGTTAACCAGCACATGGAATCCCAGCATCGACGTTACGCCTGTCGCCAAAAGAGAGCCAAAATTATCTCTGGCCTCCCCGGCGATCTTAACGCCCCTGTAGAGCAGGACAAAGTACAATAGCAGCAGCAGCACAGCGCCCAAAAAGCCCAATTCTTCCCCAATAACTGCAAAAATAAAATCCGTATGGTTTTCAGGCAGAAAGTTCAGCTGACTTTGGGTACCGCCAAAAAGTCCCTTGCCAAATAGCATGCCCGAACCAATAGCAATTTTCGACTGAATAATATGATAGCCAGAGCCCAAAGGATCTACGTTAGGATCCAAAAAAACAGTCAAGCGCTTTTTTTGGTACTCTTTAAGAAAATGCCAAAAAATAGGCATAAAAGCCAAGCCGGCTCCAAAAATAGCCATCAAATGTTTCGCATTAATCCCGGCGATAAAAACCATACCGAAAAGAATGGCTAAAAACACCAGGGACGTTCCCAAATCCGGCTGCTTCATCACCAGCAGGAAAGGTACGGCCACATACAAGAACACCGGCAAGATTTCCCGGAATGAGTTGAGTTTGCCGACCCGCCCCTCTAACAATTTTGCCAAAGCAATAATCATGATCAGCTTGGAAATTTCCGAAGGCTGCAAACTAATGGGTCCCACCTGAATCCATCGCTGCGCGCCCAGCGCGCTCTGTCCAACAAACATTACTGCCAGAAGCAGTACCAAGTTAAATCCATATAGCGGCTGCGCCAGCCGCCCTAAGGAACGATAGTCAAAGTTCAACAACCCCACTATCAGCACCAAATTCAATATAGCAAACAGCCCTTGCCGTTGCACAAACCAATATCGTTCTTCTGAAGGATTATTGATGTGCGTGGCGCTGCCGATGATAACCAGGCTCAACAAAAGCAACAACACTGTTACTCCGATAAGAGTCCAGTCAAGATTGCGCAATAGTCTTCGGTTAAGCATTGCACGCGATGTTTCCTTCCTCTTTGATCTGCCCTTTCGCCATGCTGCATGCCTTGAAACGGCCTATTAACGCTTCATGCGCTGCACGGGAATATTAGCGATCAACGCCACTGCAGATTTATCATTTGTCAAACTGAATTCCATATCGTGTTCATTGATTTCCATATATTTGGAAATTACTTTGATCAAGTCATCACGCATGGCTTCCATAATCTGCGGCGATACACTGGCCCGGTCATGTACAAGAACAAGACGCAGACGCTCTTTGGCAATATCTTTGGACGCATTGTTTTCACGTCCGAAAATTTTTTGGATAAGTGCTAACATCTTTGTCCCTCCTTACAGGCCCAAAATCCGTTTTAACCGTCCAAAAAAGCCGTCTTCTTCTTCAAAAGACAACAACGGGACTTCTTCGCCCATCAAGCGCTGCACCATATTGCGATAGGCCTGGCAAGAAGCGGCCGCCGGGTTGGTCACAACCGGCTCGCCGCGATTGGTTGATACGACAATAAACTCGTCCTCTGGAATAATGCCCAGTAAATCAACCGCCAAAATTTCTACAATATCGTCAATACTCATCATATCGCCGCGCTGCATCATTTTAGGACGAATACGATTAACGACCAAGCGGGTGTTTTCCTTTTGCTCCGAATCCAAAAGACCAATAATACGATCAGCATCACGAATTGCGGACACTTCCGGCGTTGTCACCACAACCGCTCGGTCCGCGCCGGCAATGGCATTTTTAAAGCCCTGCTCGATGCCAGCGGGGCAGTCAATGAGCACATAATCAAACTCCTGCCGCAATTCCTCGCACAAAGCTTTCATTTGCTCTGGATTAACAGCGGATTTATCTCTTGTTTGCGCCGCCGGCAGCAAAAATAAGGTTTCATAGCGCTTGTCACGAATCATGGCCTGTTTCAGACGGCAGTTGCCTTCCACCACATCCACCAAATGATATACAATACGATTTTCCAGACCCATGACCACATCTAAGTTGCGTAAGCCGATGTCTGCATCAACCAACGCCACTTTCTTGCCTTGCAATGCAAAACCCGTGCCAAGATTGGCAGTTGTTGTCGTTTTGCCAACACCGCCTTTACCGGAAGTAACAACAATAACTTCTCCCATGGTTAGTCCTCCTCTTGCTCGATCGGCGCAATTACAACAATCTCGTTTTCAATGCGGGCCATTTCCGTCTGTTTAGGTTGTTCCAACACCTCATCCGGCGCCCTGGCAATCAAATCGGCAATGCGAATCTGGCTGGCCATCAGGCGATCCGCGACAATATAGGCGCTGCGGTCTGATGGAAACCCGGCATGAACCACGCCTCTACAAGCGCCGAAAATGCGAATATTCCCCCCGGATACAACGACAGCCCCTGGATTAATGTCCCCGGTAATTTCAATATCGCCTTCATGGCGAATTTCTTGGCCGCTGCGCAGGGTCCTTGTTACGTACAAGGTTTCCGTTTGAAGAGGCGTTGCTTCCGTTTCTTCAAATGGCTCCCACTGCAACTCGTACTTCGCCAGCAGCTGCGTCAATTTTTCCTGTTCGACCGCTTCTTCCCTCCAGGAAGAAGGAATTTTTACCTGCAGGCGCGTACCGGCCAGAAAAAACTGCGATGCATTCGCTAGCTTTTCCGCCAATTCTTTAAACAACGCCTCCATATTGTCAGTATCAGCCAGGAAAAGTTGAATGCCTCCCCGGTTCCCCTTAAACACTACCATATCTTGCATGACGACTCCCTATATCTCGCTAAAAATGAAAACATTCTTGCTTATATTCTCTGTTTTTATCGAGATTCCTTCTTTACTCTCCAGAGTTCCAACATCTATAGTATGGTTCCGGGCCGAAGGAGCCTCTCACCTTCACCTGGCGGCTGATTGAGATTAAAAGCAGCTTCCAGTATCTTTTTGACGATCGGCCCCGCAGAACCTGCGCCAAAACCGCCTTGCTCCACAAGCACAACCACCACCACGCGCGGGTCCTCATAGGGAGCGTAAGCCACAAACCAACCATGATCGCTGCCATGAGAATTTTCCGCGGTACCAGTCTTGCCGGCAATGCTGACCGGGAAGTCTTGGAATAACGAAGCGCCTGTACCGCCTTCTTTCGCTACATCACGCAGTCCCTCTCTCACTAATTGAAGCGTTTTGGGAGAAACAGGCGCATCACCGACTTTCTCCGGTCCAAAGGTCTTGATCGTCTCGCCGCTTGGCGATAAAATCTTATTCACTAAATACGGCCGATAACGCTGCCCGCCATTAGCAATTTGACTCATCACTACGCCAATCTGCAGCGGCGTTGCTAACTGGAATCCCTGCCCAATAGCTGCGTCAAAAGTCTCTGAAAGATACCAGTCTTCCTCAAAGACCTTTTTCTTATAGCGTTGATTGGCCACTAAACCGTCGGCTTCTTCTGGAAGCTTAATACCGGTATAGTCACCCAAGCCAAAAAGACGGGCGTATTTCTCAAGATTATCAATCCCAAGGCGATTACCCATTTCATAGAAATACACATTATCCGACTTGGACAAGGCTTCATTGAAATTAATCCACCCCAACGCCTCGCCTTCGGCATTGCCCTTAGGAATCAGCCAGTGTTTGCCGGTATCCAGTATTTTTTCTTCCGGCGTCACCTTGCCAAGTTCCAAAGCGGCTACGCCGGTGACGATTTTAAAGGTTGACCCGGGCGGATACTGACCGGAAATCGCTTTATTATTCATGGGATAGAAAGGATTGCTGTTTAACGCGTTCCAATCCTTGCTGGATATCCCACCGGCAAACAAATTCGGGTTAAACGTCGGCCGACTGGCCATCGCCAAAACTTCGCCCGTTTTAGGATTAAGCACCACTGCCGCCGCCGCCCGGGCGTTACGGAATTGACTTTGAGTCTGCAAATAGTAAAGCTGCGCATCCATGGCCTCTTCCGCCGCTTTTTGAATGCGTGAATCAAGAGTCAGCACCAGATTATTTCCTGGCTGCGGCTCTCGTTTTCCCAGCACCGTCACCGGGCGACCAGTAACGTCGACTTCCATTTGCCCGCCGCCGTCCACGCCGCGCAGCTCGGAATCGTATACCTTTTCTAAGCCAAATTTACCAATAATATCGCCTGATTTATAACCTTCCGCCTTTTTCTTTTCCAGCTCGTCCCCGTTAATTTCACTGACATAGCCAAAAACATGCGCCGCCATTTCATTGAAATTATAATTGCGGATAGGTTGAATTTCGATCATCACGCCCTTTAGCTCACTGCGCCGTTCTTCAATGCGGGTAACAATATCCGCCCCTACATTCGTCTTGATGCGCACCGGTTCAAAAGAGCCAACATGTTGCTCCAGCTTCTGCTTGATTTCATCTACAGGCATGACTAGAATAGCCGACAGCTGCTGCAGCACTGAGTCTTCCACAGGTCCCACCAGGGGCAGCAAAGAAACAGTAAAGCCAGGACGATTGGATACGACCGCGACGCCATTGCGGTCATAAAAAATGCCCCGAGGAGCCATGGAGGGAATCAGACGAATCCGATTTCCATCCGCCAGCAGGCTGTAATAGTCGCCTTGATACAATTGCAAATAAGCCAAACGGCTTATTAGGGCAACAAAAATAAAAATGACAATTAAAAATAAGACATCGAAGCGATGACTCAAGCGTTTGGTTATAAGCACCAGCCATCCCTACTTTCGCCTTTTTTGCACATGCTTACCATCCTCAAAAAACAAGTGAAAGCACAGACCTATTGCCGTGCTTCACAATCATTACCTCTTAGGGAATCCGGTATAAAAGGCGAACCAAGCCATATACCGGCACAGCCACTGCCATATTATAAATCGCTTGAGGCAATACAATCTCATACAAGCTTTCGCCCCATCCCAAAGACAAACCAAGGAGTTTGAGGAAAAAAACTGCAAAAATGCCTTCGCTCAACGTAGCGCCGCCGGCCGCCAATAAAGGCAGCAGACTATGATCTTTAAAAACTTTACGCTCCGCCATGCCGGCCAAATATCCCATAATAGTCAAAGGAATCAGATGTAAGCCTAAAATTCCTCCTGTTGCTAAATCTTGCAGAAGGCCGCCAAAAAATCCGCAGATCGTTCCTGGTGTGCGGCCTCCTAAAAACGCAGCGGCAAGCACAAAGCAAACGACAAAGTCTGGTTGAATATCATTAAAGGAAATGGCCGGAGCCAAAGTAGTCTGCAAAGCCAATAATAAAATCACACTAAGGCACCAGGCAAAAAGCTTCACTACTTTTTCCCCCCTGCATTGCTGGCCGCTGGCGCCAACGGCGCAGGCGGCGGCTGCCGCGAACCAACAAGGACTTGCACCTCTTCTAAGCGATCAAATTGCACCGCCGGCTTAAGCACTGCATACTTTAGCAGCCCGCCTTCACTGTTCACAACATCAACCACTTCCCCTAAAGCAATGCCCTGGGGGTAAATGCCGCCGAAGCCTGACGTAACCACGGTATCGCCGATAATAATATCCGCGTCACGCGGTATATTCACCATGCGCGGCTGCTGCGGCGAAGCCGCATGCCCTTCCAAGACTGCCGCCACTCTTGATTCCGGTCGCTGTACCAAGGCGCCTACGGCATTACGAGGATCTAAGAGCAACTGCACTTGCGCAGTATGCGCATATACATTACTAACACTGCCAACAACGCCTTGCGCCGTAACCACAGCCATGTCTTTAGTTACGCCATCGTCGGCGCCGCGATTGATTGTCAGTGAATTGGTCCAAGAAGACGCATCTCTGGCAATGACCTTCGCCATCAGCAGATCAAACTGTGGCGAGCTGGCTTTATAATCCAGCAGTACCTTCAAGCGAATGTTCTCCGCCTGCACTTCCGCCAGTTGCGAGCGCTCCTGGCGCAATTGCTCCACTTCCGCTTTTAGCAGCTGATTGTCATCATACACATTCCAAAGATCGCTAACCTGCGATCCAGTACTGTGAATGCCATGTCCTAACGAAGAAAAGACATACTGAAAAGGCGAAAGAACCGTTACTGCTGCCGCTTCCACAAAAGGAATACGCACAGGTCCTTTCGTTGCCGTTACCAGTAAAATCACCAGCAACAGCGCCGCAATACTCAGCGGCAGTTTTTTATTGTCGAACCACCCCACGGCTTTGACTCCTCTCTAACCCAGTTTTTTGGGAGAAGCCATTAGTACGCGCTTCAAAAGATCAATGCTTTCCAAAACGCGGCCTGTGCCAATGCCTACGCAAGAAAGCGGGTCTTCCGCCAAATACACGGGCATGCCGGTTTCCCGGCTTATCAGTCGGTCCAAGCCATGCAACAAGGCGCCGCCGCCTGTCATGACAATGCCTCGGTCCATAATATCCGATGCCAGTTCCGGCGGTGTTTTTTCTAAGGTGATTTTTACAGCGTCAATAATGCCGCTGATTGGTTCGCTTAGGGCTGTTTGCACCTCACTTGATCTCAAGTGCAGCGTTTTCGGCAAGCCGGAAACCAAATCCCGACCGCGAATCTCCATGCCGATATCCTCTTCACGCGTAATCGCTGAGCCAATTTTCATTTTCACTGCTTCTGCAGTACGTTCGCCAATCATCAAGCTATATTTTTTCTTCACATAACTAACGATAGCTTCATCCATCTCATCGCCGCCAATACGAATCGACCGGCTAGTCACAATACCGCCTAAGGAAATAACAGCAACTTCCGTCGTCCCGCCGCCAATATCAACCACCATGTTTCCCATAGGCTCATGGACGGGCAGACCGGCGCCAATCGCGGCCGCCATCGGCTCTTCAATTAAATACGCTTCTCTGGCTCCCGCTTGAATCGCTGCATCAATTACGGCACGCTTTTCCACTTCTGTAACGCCCGAAGGAACACCCACAACCACACGCGGACGAATAACGGTGTTTGTCTCAATCGAGCGGCGAATAAAATATTTCAGCATCGCATGGGTCACGTCAAAGTCAGCAATAACGCCATCCTTCAGCGGCCGAATAGCCACTATATTGCCAGGCGTCCGGCCAATCATTTGCTTGGCTTCCTCGCCAACAGCCAATACCTGGCCGCTATCCTTCTGAATGGCCACAACCGAAGGTTCCCGCACAACAATGCCTTTCCCTTTCATATGCACCAAGGTATTCGCCGTTCCTAAGTCAATTCCCATGTCCCTCGATAGAGACCGGAAAGGATTCCAAAGTTTCATGTTCATACTCCTTTTCATCATACCAAAATATTTCTTAGCTGTTCTCAATAAAGTAAGCCTTTTTCTTTTAAGCTGACAAACCGCCCGTCGCCGATGATTACATGATCCAATACTGGCAGTTCCAACAACTTGCCGGCTTCCGCCAGACGCAAAGTCAAGGCAATATCTTCTTTACTGGGCGAAGGATCGCCACTGGGGTGATTATGCGCTAGAATCAACGCAGCCGCTTGATGCCGAAGCGCTTCCTGAAACACCCTTCTTGGATCAACAAGAGCTGCATCCATAGTGCCAACTGCGACGCAGCAACTGGCTAAGACCTGATGCTTCGTCGAAAGCAGCAGTACATGAAATTCTTCCTGCTGCACATAGCGCAGCCGATGCAAATACCAATTCGCAGCATCCTCCGGCTGCCTAATGCTGGTTATATCGCCGGAAGCTTGCCGCGCATACAAACGTCTGCCAAATTCAATGGCAGCAGTTATTGTAATCGCTTTGACATTGCCAATTCCCTTATACTTCGACAAATCTTCCGGCCTGGCTGCAGCCAACAAAGCTACGCCGCCCGGCTGCTCATACTCCTTCAACAATCCTTGAGCAATGGACAATGCTGACTCTTCCACGGTGCCTGTACGCAACAAAATAGCCAACAATTCTGCATCACTCAAGCCTCTTGCTCCCAGACGCAGCATTTTTTCCCTAGGCCGTTCTTTTTCCGGCAGTTCCCGCATGGTCCTCGCCGGCCGCCGCATCACAAGGGAAGGTCGGTCTGACGTAAAAGATCGACAAGCGCAAACAGCGGCAGTCCTACCACATTTTGGTAGCACCCTCGAATACCGCGAATAAAACGGGCTCCTTGGCCCTGGATGGCATAAGCCCCCGCTTTGTCCAAAGGTTCGCCGGTTGCTACGTAAGCAGCCAATTCCCTTTCGTCAAGAGGTCCCATATCCACCTCGGTTTTTTCACAATGGCTCCAAATCTGTTTTCCCTGCACAACGGCAATGCCAGTATATACCTGGTGTGTTCTGGCAGCCAGCAAAGCAAGCATACTCTTGGCATCCTCCGCATCGGACGGCTTACCCAAAACAACACCCTCGCACACCACAATCGTATCCGCACCAATAACAATCGTATCCGGATCGGAATGCGCCGCTACATCCAGCGCTTTGCTGCGTGCATGCCCCAATACTAACTGATCCGGCGGTACCGGTGCGTCATTTTTTTCTTCTACCGAACTTACTTCGATACTAAAGGGAATCCCCAGCAACTCCAAAATTTCTTTGCGACGCGGAGATGCTGAAGCCAGCTTCACCTGCATAGCTCTCACTCCTTATAGTCGGCGGAACAAAAGCACCGCGGCAATAATCCCCAATAAACTGATAAAATTGGGATATAACGACAAAGAAAACTGGATCTGCAGCACGTATAGATTCACCAGCACTGGAGGCATTTCCAATAGCGGAAACTTTCTGGTCAAATAAGGCGCCAGTGGACTAAGCCAGCCGGAGGACGCCAAAAAATCTCCCAGCATACCGCCAAATACAGCGCCGGTTACTACAAAAAGCGCTAACATGCCATATCCCCTGCCCAACGAGCCGGTACGGACCGCCATCCAATCTCCTCCTATGTTATAGGCTATTCAAACGCTTTGAGAAAAAAGAGAAGCAACCCAAAAGCGTTCTGGTTTATTGTACCCTATTTGCTCACACACTGTAAATAGCTGCAACCAAGAGAAAAGGCGCTTCTCCCGTCAGGAGAAGCGCCTTTTGCCTTATATGTTCTTACTTGCCAATAACAGCGATAACATCGCCAGGCTTTACGCCTTGGCCAGCTACAGCGTTGAGGGACTTGAGGGTACCCGCAACAGGAGCCGTAATTTCGTTCTGCATTTTCATGGCTTCCAGAATCATCAGCACGTCGCCTTTTTTAACGGCTTTGCCGGCTTCGGCAACCAGACGGATAATTTTGCCAGGCATAGGAGCTTTAACCGGAGTGTCGCCATCAGCAACAACAGCCGGAGCAGCAGCGGCAGCCGGAGCGGCCGGAGCGGCAGCAGGAGCAGCGGCCGGTTTAGCGGCCGGAGCGGCGGCTTTCGCCGGAGCTGCGATAACTTCTTCTACTTCTACCTGATAGGAAGCACCATTAACAGTAATGTTAAATTTTTTCATGTGTAAATTCCTCCAATTTATAAGATTATAAATCTAGAAGACCAATCAATGAGAATTCATATTCTTGCTGCGTCCAGCTTGAGCCCAAGCCAAGCTAACGTTGGAAATCCGCAGCGCCTTGATTTGTCCGCCCATCATGGCAGCTACTGCAGCGGCAATGACCGCTACTACTTCGGGTTTTACATTTTTCGCATCAATTGTCATGCCATTCACCCTTCCTTATACCGGGAGGTTGCCGTGCTTTTTGGCCGGACGAGCCTCACGCTTGCTGGACAACATGTTGAAGGCCGTAATAATGCGCGGACGAGTTTCCTTGGGCTCAATGACGATGTCAACGAAGCCGCGTTCAGCCGCTTTGTACGGAGTTGCGAACTCTTCAACATATTTTTCGGTTTTCGCAGCCACATCAGGATCCTTACGGAAGATGATGTTAGCAGCACCGGCAGGACCCATAACGGCAATCTCAGCAGTCGGCCAAGCAAACACTTGATCGGCGCCCAAGTCCTGAGAGCACATGGCCAGATAGGAACCGCCATACGCTTTACGGGTAATTACGGTTACTTTCGGCACGCTGGCCTCGGAATATGCATAAAGCATTTTGGCGCCATGACGGATGATACCGCCATATTCTTGATCAACACCAGGCAAGAAGCCAGGAACGTCAACCAAGGTGAGAATCGGAATATTGAAGGCATCGCAGAAACGAATAAACCGCGCGGATTTATCCGAAGCGTTGATGTCTAAGCAGCCAGCCATAACGTTCGGCTGATTGGCAATAATACCGACCGCGCGACCGTCCAAGCGGGCAAAGCAAGTGATGATGTTCTGCGCATAATGCTTATGCGATTCATAGAACTCACCATTGTCAACCACTTCGCGGATTACATCGAACATGTCGTAAGGCATGTTCGGGTTATCCGGCAGCAAGGTGTTGAGCTCGTCAGACATGCGGTTCGGGCAGTCGCCGGTATCCACAACCGGAGTTTCTTCCAGGTTGTTGCTGGGCAGGAAGCTCAGCAGGTACTGGATCTGCTCCAGGCAGTCCTGATCATTTTCAGCTGCAAAATGAGCCACCCCAGATACGGAGTTATGCGTCATAGCGCCGCCGAGGTCTTCTGCGGTTACTTCTTCCGCCGTAACGGATTTAATAACTGCAGGACCGGTAATAAACATCTGGCTGGTGTTCTTCACCATATAGATGAAGTCGGTCAGAGCCGGAGAATACACAGCGCCGCCAGCACATGGTCCCATGATTACGGAAATCTGCGGGACAACGCCGGATGCCAGAGTGTTTTTGTAGAAAATTTTGCCGTAGCCTGCCAAAGCGTCAACCGCTTCTTGAATACGAGCGCCGCCGGAATCGTTTATACCAACGATCGGAGCTCCCATTTTCAAGGACAGATCCAACACTTTACAGATTTTAGCAGCATGCATTTCACCCAAAGAACCGCCTTCGCAGGTGAAATCCTGAGCAAATGCATACACCAGGCGGCCATTAACCGTACCATAGCCGGTAATAACGCCTTCGGCGGGAATTTCTTTCGTCTGCATGCCAAAGTTTACGCAACGATGCCGTACAAACTGATCCAATTCCACAAAGCTTTCGGGGTCAAAAAAGAATTCAATGCGCTCACGGGCCGTCATCTTACCGGAAGCATGTTGCTTTTCAACGCGTTTTGCGCCGCCGGCTTGCATGATTTTGGCCTGATTGGCTTTCAGTTCTTGGATTTTTTCCTGAACAGTAGCCATCGTACACCTCCTGTAGATTCTCGCAATGATCTATTTGCGCTCGGACAGTTCCACCAGCACACTGCCGGTCGCTTTCGGATGTACGAAGGCGATGCTGGCTCCACCGGCACCATAGCGGGGTTTTTCGTCAATCATACGAATGCCTTGCTCTTTCAAAGTAGCAAGCGCAGCTTCCAGGTTTTCGACGCGGAACGCCACATGCTGGATGCCTTCGCCTTTTTTCTCAATGAACTTGGCAATCGGGCCGTCTGGGCTAGTGGACTCCAACAGTTCCACTTCGCTGTCGCCGCAAGGAATGAAGCAAACGCGAACTTTCTGCTCTTCTACCACTTCTTCGCCCATGGCTTGCAGGCCCAAAACTTCTGTATAGAATTTTTTAGCCTGTTCGAGATCTTTTACTGCAATCCCGATATGATCTACTTTCAAAGCTTTAAACACGATTCTACCTCCTCTTTCTAAGCTTGCTCTAGGAACTCAGCGCAACACTTGGTGTAAAATTTCACGCACCACCGAATAGGGATCTTTCTCTCTTTGCTCTACTTGGATAACCAAGTTGTCAAAGTTTCCAGACTCCTGCAGATGACGCATAACTTTCCTGCCAATTTCCTCGTCCAGTAAATCCAGCAGCTCGTTTTTCGTCCGCTCGCGTCGACGCACCGTTAGAGCGCCGCTTGTTTGCAGATATTCAAAATGTTCGCCAATGGTCTCTACCAGCTCAGTTACGCCCTCATCCCGGCTGGCTACCGTCCGCTTCACCGGCGGTCTCCAGTCGGTATGCTCCTGATTTAAGTCGAGCATCATGTCTAATTCGACATGGAGCTTGTCGACTCCTTCCCTGTCCGCTTTGTTGATGGCAAAGACATCGCCAATTTCCAAAATGCCTGCTTTGATCGCTTGAATGTCGTCTCCCAGGCCGGGAACCATCACTACAATTGTAGTGTCCGCAGCCTTTACGATGTCGACTTCTGACTGACCAACGCCGACGGTTTCAACAAAGACTACGTCCATGCCAAACGCGTCAAGGATTTTCACAGCTTCCGCCGTTTTGCGCGACAAGCCTCCCAGAGAACCTCTGGTGCCCATACTACGGATAAATACGCCTTCGTCCATGGTGAGATCCACCATGCGGATGCGGTCGCCTAAAATAGCGCCGCCCGAAAAAGGACTTGTAGGGTCAATGGCAATAATGCCTACTGTCTTGCCTTGGCGGCGATAAGCTTTGGCAAGTTTGTCGGTCAACGTGCTTTTACCGGCTCCCGGCGCGCCAGTGATACCGATAACATGAGCTCGGCCAGTATGAGGATACAGGGCTTTCATAATGTCTACCGCCGTATCATACTCATTCTCCACCGCTGTAATCGCCTTAGAGAGCGCTCTCCGAGATCCTGCTAGCACTTGTTCTGCAATATTCATTGGCAAATGCACCACCTTATGGCCGCCCGCCTAAAGGCGGACGGCCACACATTCCTAACATAACCTGTGAACAGGCTAAAACGCTTATTTTACGTTTTCGTTGATAAAAGCTACGATGTCAGCGGTGGAAGTTCCTGGAGTAAAGACAGCGGCTACGCCGGCTTCTTTCAGGAAAGGAATGTCGCTGTCGGGAATAACGCCGCCGCCAACAACCAAAACGTCTGCCATGTCTTTTTCTTTCAGACCGGCAATGACTTTCGGGAAAAGGGTGTTATGAGCGCCGGACAGCAGGCTCAGAGCCACTACATTTACGTCCTCTTGCAGAGCTGTCTCTACAATTTGTTCCACAGTTTGGCGCAGGCCGGTATAAATAACCTCAAAACCTGCATCACGCAGAGCGCGAGCCACGACTTTTGCGCCGCGGTCATGGCCATCCAGGCCCGGTTTAGCTACTAAAATACGAATCTTTTTCTCCATCGTTCGCTGTGCCTCCTAACTCTATCGCTTACAGGGTACTTCCCGGTTGATACTCGCCGAACACTTTGCGCATTACGCCGCAAACTTCACCCAAAGTGGCGTATGTTTTAACAGCCGCCAGGATGAAAGGCATAAGGTTATCTTCGCCTTTGCAAGCCGCTTCCAAAGCAGCCAGTGCAGCGTCAACAGCCGCATTGTCGCGACTAGCGCGCAGTTTAGCCAATTTATCCTTCTGCAATTTGCCGACGGACTCGTCGATTTTCAGCAGACCTTCAACAGGCTTTTCTTCGATTTGGAACTTGTTAACGCCAACAATGACGCGCTCGTTGCGTTCCACTTCCATCTGCCATTTATAAGCGCTATCCTGAATTTCTTTTTGGATATATGCTTTTTCAATAGCTACAACAGCGCCGCCCAGGTCATCAATTTTCTTGATGTAGTCGAGAGCTTCGCTTTCGATCTGGTTAGTCAGAGCTTCTACATAGTAGGAGCCGCCCAACGGATCGACAACGTCAGCCAGGCCGCTTTCATAAGCAACGATCTGCTGAGTACGCAAAGCAACACGTACGGAATCTTCCGTAGGCAGAGCCAACGCTTCGTCCTTGGAGTTGGTATGCAGGGACTGCGTACCGCCGAGAACAGCAGCTGCTGTCTGCAAAGCTACGCGGACAATGTTGTTGTCCGGCTGTTGCGCTGTCAGCATGGAACCAGCAGTCTGGGTATGCACGCGCAACATCCAGGAACGAGGATTCGTGGCGCCAAAGCGCTCTTTCATGACTTTAGCCCAAACGCGGCGGGAAGCGCGGAATTTCGCAACTTCTTCCAACACATTGTTATGAGCGTTCCAGAAGAAGGACAGACGTCCGGCGAAATCATCAACATTCAGGCCGGCTTTAATAGCCGCATCAACATAGGCAATGCCGTTAGCGATGGTGAAAGCGATTTCTTGGGAAGCAGTCGAACCAGCTTCACGGATATGATAACCGGAAATTGAAATGGTGTTCCACTGGGGAACGTTTTTCGAGCAATACTCGAAAATATTGGTAATCAGACGCATGGACGGCTTAGGCGGGAAAATGTAAGTGCCGCGAGCCGCATACTCTTTCAAAATATCATTCTGGATGGTGCCGCGCAGTTTGTCAGCGCTAACGCCTTGTTTCTCGCCAACAGCGATGTACATGGCCAACAGTACCGAAGCCGGCGCATTGATGGTCATGGAAGTGGATACTTTGCTCAGATCAATCTGATCAAAGAGGATTTCCATGTCAGCCAGCGAGTCGATAGCCACGCCCACCTTGCCTACTTCGCCTTCAGCCATATCGTCGTCAGAGTCGTAACCGATCTGAGTCGGAAGGTCAAATGCGCAAGACAGGCCGGTGCTGCCCGATTCAAGCAGATAACGGTAACGCTTATTGGATTCTTCCGCCGTAGAGAAGCCGGCATACATACGCATGGTCCAGAAACGGCCACGGTACATGGTAGGCTGTACGCCACGGGTGAAGGGATAGGATCCTGGGAATCCGATATCGTTGACATAGTCGGTTCCTTCGATATCCAACGGAGTGTAGAGACGATTGTGGGCCAGGTTACCGCGTTCAGGATTTTTCGCAATAGCCTTTTCCACTTTGGCTGCATAGGCTGCCAATTTTTCTTTCAAAACTTCATTGCTCATTAACAAAGGGCCTCCTTTACTCTTTCTTTATTTCAATTTCATTGTGCCCGTTTCTTGAAAACGGACATGCCACGAAAGGGCCTCGGACAAAATGTGCGGGGTATGCGCATTTTTTGTCGCTTTACAAGCACGTTCATAGTAGTCCAGCAACATGGGCTTGAAGTCGGGATGAGCACAGTTTTCAATAATAACCTTAGCTCGCTCACGCGGGCTGAGGCCGCGCACATCAGCCAGACCTTGCTCAGTAACAAAGACGTCAATGTCATGCTCGCTGTGATCCACATGGGATACAAAAGGCACGATCGAGGAAATAGCACCGTCCTTCGCCGTTGAAGTGGAGAAGAACATGGTCAAATAGCCGTTACGAGCGAAATCGCCGGAACCGCCAATACCATTCATCATTTTGCTGCCCATGATATGAGTGGAGTTGACATTACCATAAATGTCAAATTCAATCGCCGTATTCATGGCGATAATCCCCAATCGACGGGCCAGTTCCGGGCTGTTGGAAATTTCCTGCGGCCGCAGAACCATCTTAGTACGATATTCATCAATATTTTGATACAAACGCTCCAAGCCTTCCGGAGACGGCGAGAAGGAAGTACCAGAGGCAAAGCGAAGTTTTCCGGCGTCAGCCAAATCCAGCATGCCGTCCTGAATAACTTCGGTAAAAACTTCAAGGTTTTCAAAATCGGAATTCACAAAGCCAGTGACAACAGCGTTTGCTACAGAGCCTACGCCAGATTGCAAAGGCAACAGGTTTTTCGGCAAACGGCCGGCTTTGATTTCCTGATGGAAAAACTCAATAGCCAGTTCCGACATTTTTTTAGAATCATCGTCAATGGGCGCAAAACCGCGCACATCGTCTTTGATGTCGCAAGCGACAATATACTTGATTTTATCCGGACCGCAGGGAATATAGGGAGTTCCAATCCGTTCGTCAACTTTGCACAACGGAATAGCTTTGCGGTGCGGCGGATCTTCCGGCGTATAGACATCATGCATGCCTTCCAGCTCTAACGGCTGGCTGGTATTCACTTCTACGATAACTACATCGGCTTCCTGTACAAAGGATGCGGTGTTCCCCATAGAGGTCGTAGGAATAATATGGCCTTCTTCCGTAATCGCACAGGCTTCTACGATAGCCACATCCACTTTGCCGCCAAGAAAACCATAACGCACCATCTGGGCGGAATGGCTCAAGTGCAGGTCAAAGTATTCCAATTTACCCGCATTTAAGGCTTTACGCAAATCATTGTTGGTCTGATAAGGCATACGGCGGGCAATACCGCCAACCTCCATCAAAGCGCCATCCAATTCCTTGCCTACGGAAGCGCCTGTCCAAAGGTTAATCTGGAAAGGTTCTTTTTTCATTCGCTCCGCCAACGCCAAAGGCACAGCCTTCGGATAGCCGGCAGGAGTGAAACCGCTGGCGCCAATGTTCATCCCGGGTTTAATAAAGGCTGCAGCTTCTTCGGCGCTGACAATCTTTGCATGCAGTTCTTTATTGCGCACGCGATCCCGAATGTCAATCATTAACAACTCTCCTCCTTAGTTCTGGCAACAGAAGCATTTTTACCGGAAATTCCTTGCACGTAATCTCCCTACTACCTCACCTCCAGCACTGATGCTGTTACGTAAGAATCCTTGCTTTTCAGGGCCGACACCCTTGCGTTCAATATAGAACAAGCTAGGATAGTCACTGCAAAAAAGGAAAGGGTCACAAAAATGCCGTCAATTGACGGTTTCGCGGCAACTGACGGCATTTTCACACCCATGCAGCTTCAAAACGAACCGATAACACAAAAACTCATACAAGATATAATTACTATATTTAGTTATAAAAATCCTGCTCGATTGTGAATGTATACACGTATTCACCGCAGTTTTTTTATTTATAATACTCCATCTAGTCTTGACGCGTCAAATAATAAGAAAGACTGCTTAAGCCTACTGACAAATCTTCGTTAATTAAAGACACCTGACGCGGCACTTCAATCTTACGGGGAGCAAAGTTCCAAATCCCTTTGACACCAGCCGCCACCAGGCGATCTACCATCAGCTGCGCATGTTCCGCCGGCACGGCAATAATAGCAATCTGTATCTGCCGCTGCCGAACGATTTCTTCTAGTTGGTCGGCATGCTCAATGGCCACACCGTTTACAACCATGCCAATACGCTCCGGCGCCACATCCAAGAGCGCCGCCATATTAAAACCTAAGGAAGAAAAATTTTTGTAATGCGCCAAGGCCCAACCCAAATGTCCCATACCTACAACCGCAATATTCCAGTTGTGATGCAAACCAAGGATCTCGCCGATATTGCGCAAGAGCTCCCGCACATAATAACCGACGCCTTTTTTTCCAAATTGTCCGAAAGAAGCCAAATCCTTGCGAATCTGCTCTGGCGTCACGCCCAAGCGATTTCCCAGTTCCTCCGAGGAAATAATTTCAATCCCCTCTTCTTGGCTCAACTTCAGCGTGCGAAAGTACAGCGGCAAACGATCAATTGTCGCCTTCGAAATCATGATATGTTCTTTCAACAAACAATCCCCCTACTCCACTGGGATTTCATTTTGTTCTTTAAAATCATTATTTTCTCTTTAACTTTACTTATCTTTATTTTGTTATTCGCACTACAATGACAAAATCCTCCTCTATAGAATATAAAAAATCGCATTACAAAAGGAAAGGCGAATGTTGTTATATTCTGCAAATTCGCCTTTCCTTCTATTCTGAATATATGAAGCATTTACACGCGCCTGCTTAAACAGAAACGCCAAGAGCAGCTTATCCTCTCCGTTGCGGCTTGTAATGCGTATGCAGTAAATGATGCGACTTTTCGCTCAATGGAGCCTGCAGCCAAGAAGCATATAACTCCTGCACCGCCGGGTTTTCATGGGATTTACGCAAACCGCTTCTTTCATCGCATTCGTACAAGGCCGCCATACGACGCTGACGAAAGTCCGCCATCTTGCTGCGCGGCTGTCCTCCTCCGCCCAGACAACCGCCAGGACAAGCCATAATCTCAATAAAGTGGTAATCAACCTCGCCAGCTCTTACTTTTTCCAGCAACGTTCTCGCATGGCGCAGCGAATGCGCGATGGCCACGCGAACGATTGTGCCCTGCAGGTCAATTTCCGCTTCCCGAATTCCTTCCAGGCCGCGTACTTCACGCAGTTCCACTTTTGCTAAAGCACAGCCAGTTACCGTCTCGTAGACCGTCCGCAAGGCGGCCTCCATCACACCGCCGGTACTGCCGAAAATAACGCCAGCACCGGTAGAAATACCCATAGGAGCGTCAAATTCTTCTTCTGGCAACGCTTCAAAATCCAAGCCGGCTTCGCGAATCATAGCCGCTAGTTCCTGGGTTGTCAGCACATAATCCACATCCCGAAAGCCGCTGTCACACATTTCCGGGCGCACCGCTTCGGCTTTCTTCGCCGTACAGGGCATTACCGAAACAGAGACAATATCCTCCGCCTTAATCCCGCTTTTTTCTGCATAGTAGGTTTTCACCAAGGCGCCGAAAATCTGCTGCGGTGACTTAGCTGTCGACAAATGCGGCAGCAACTCCGGATAAAAAAGCTCCGCAAAATTAATCCATCCAGGGCTGCAAGAAGTGATCATCGGCAGCACGCCGCCTTCTTTAATGCGCCGCAAGAGTTCATTGCCTTCTTCCATAATGGTCACATCGGCGGCGAAATCAGTATCGAACACCTTATCAAAACCAAGTCTGCGCAAGGCCGCCACCATTTTCCCCGTTACGATGCTGGCGGCCGGCAAGCCCAGCGCTTCCCCCAAAGCTACCCGCACTGCCGGCGCTGTCTGGACTACCACATGCTTGCCTGCATCGGCCAGCGCCTCCCAAACCGGCGCCGTATCATCTTTGATGGTAATCGCTCCTGTCGGGCAAACAGCCGCGCACCGTCCGCAGTAGGTACAGGCCGCCGCGTCTAAGCCCATGCCAAAGGCAGGAGACACTTCCGTATGAAAGCCCCGCTTCGTGAAGCTATATACATGAACTCCTTGCACTTCACTACACGCCCGTATACACCGACCGCATAAAATACACTTTTCAGGATCGCGCACAAGGGATGGATTGGAAGCATCCTTTCCTCCCCGCCGGCGTTCCCCGTTAAAACGAACCTGTCGAATACCAAGTTCTGCGGCAATGGTCTGCAGCTCGCAATCGCCATTGCGTTCGCATGCCAGACAATCTGCCGGATGATTCGCCAAAAGCAATTCCACCACCATTTTGCGCGCATCCCGCACCGCCGGACTATGCGTATGCACTACCATGCCTTCCGCCACAGGATGCACGCAAGACGCCGCTAACGAACGGGCGCCCTCAATTTGCACCAGACAAACACGACAGCTTCCCTCGGGGTGCAGCTCCGGATGATGGCAAAGAGTGGGAATCTTTACGCCGGCCAGGCGCGCCGCCTCCAAGACAGTAGCCGTTTTGGGCGCTTCAACAGTCTGGCCGTCCACTGTAATACATACCGTATCCATATAAGTCAGCTCCTTTGCTTCTTATCCTTTAACAATGGCCTGGAATGGACATTTAGCCAGACAACTGCCGCACTTGATGCATTTTTGCGCATCGATAACATGCCGCCCTTTGATTTCTCCGGAAATGGCCCCTACAGGGCATACCTTCTTACAAAGACCGCAGCCCTTGCATGTATCCGTAATCGAATACGCCGCCATTTTAGCGCAGGCGCCGGCTGGACAGCGTTTCTCCCGGATATGGGCTTCATATTCGTGACGGAAATAGCGCAGTGTACTGAGCACCGGATTGGGCGCCGTCTGTCCCAAACCGCAAAGAGAAGCCGCCTTAATGCTGCGTCCCAGTTCTTCGAGCAGTTCAATGTCTCCTTCTCGGCCCTCGCCTTCTGTAAGGCGGGTCAGAATTTCCAACATGCGTTTTGTACCTTCCCGACAGGGCGTACACTTACCGCAGGATTCGGACTGAGTAAAATTCAAGAAAAAGCGGGCCACATCCACCATACAGGTGGTTTCATCCATGACTACCAGACCGCCTGAACCCATCATAGCCCCCACCTGTAATAAAGAGTCATAATCTACAGGCAGGTCTAAAAGCTCTTCCGGTAGGCAACCCCCGGAAGGTCCTCCTATTTGCACGGCTTTGAATTTTTTTCCGTTTTGAATACCGCCGCCAATATCAAAAATGATTTCCCGCATCGTAATGCCCATGGGCACTTCCGCCAAGCCCGTATGATTCACTTTGCCAGTCAAAGCAAATACTTTCGTTCCTTTGCTTTTTTCCGTACCGATAGAAGCGTACCATGCGCCGCCTTTGGCGATAATTTGCGGCACATTGGCAAAGGTTTCCACGTTATTGATATTTGTCGGCTTGCCCCAAAGCCCAGCCACTGCCGGAAAAGGAGGTCTGGGACGCGGCATGCCTCGCTTGCCTTCAATAGATGCCAAAAGAGCCGTTTCTTCACCGCATACAAAGGCGCCAGCGCCTTCTTTGATCTTAATATGAAACGAGAAGCCGGAACCCAAGATATCCTCTCCCAAAAGGCCCATGGCTTCCGCCTGAGCGATAGCCACCTTCAGCCGCTTGATGGCCAAAGGATATTCGGCTCGCACATAGATATAGCCCTCGTCCGCACCAATGGCATAGCCGCAAACAAGCATACCTTCCAGCACCCGGTGCGGATCTCCTTCCAGCACGCTGCGATCCATAAACGCCCCCGGGTCTCCCTCGTCGGCATTGCAAACCACATATTTTTTCCCTTGCGGCTCCTTGGCGGCAAAGCTCCACTTCAAGCCGGTTGGAAAGCCGCCGCCGCCGCGCCCCCGCAGACCGGAAAGTTTAACCTCGTCTACTACCTGCTGCGGCGTCATCGTCGTCAAAGCTCTGCCTAAGGCCTCATAACCGCCGCCGGCAATATATTCCTCAATTACTTCCGGATTGATATGCCCGCAATTGGCCAATACCAAGCGCTGCTGCTTATGATAAAACTGAATGTCCTCATAACTGGGAATGCGTTCCGCCGTCAACGGCTCTTGGTAAAGCAGCCGCTGCACAATACGTCCCTTGTAAAAATGCTCTTCTACCAGTTCTGGAACATCTTCCTCCTGCACTCGCACATAAAAAACGCCCTCTGGGTAGACAATAAGCAACGGCCCCATCTCGCAAAAACCGTGACAGCCGGTTTCAACAATCTTAATTTCCCGAGCTAAGCCTTTTTCCTCCAGCTCCCGCCGCAATGCGGCTTCCACCTTTTTTGAGCCGGACGACGTACAGCCTGTTCCGGCACAAATCAATACATGCGCCCTTACGTATTCCATGGTCCTCCTCCTAGTTATCTATTTTAGCCACAACCCATTCTTCGACAATGCGCCCGTTCACCACATGCTCGCCTACAATGCGCTCCACCTTGTCCGGAGTTACTTTTCCATAAATAATGCGCGGCTGCCCCGGCAGCACCACATCCAAAAGAACCTCTTGCTCGCACATGCCTATACAGCCTGTTTGTTGTACACTGACCCCTTCCAAGTGTCTCTTAGCCACCTCTTCCAGGGTTGACTTAAGCACCTCGCGCGCGCCGGCGGCTATGCCGCACGTGCCCATGCCAATAATAATTCGCGTATCTGTCTGCTGCCGAATACGAATATCCTGCCGCACGCGTTCACGCAAACGATTTAACTCTTCCAGTGTTTTCATGCTTGTTCCTCCTCTTTCAATGCATTCCAGCCTGTCTCCAGCACTTCTTTCAAAGTCAACATGTCCAGCCCTGTTGTAGTCGATGAATCCCACTGCCATTGCCGCCCATCCCGATAATGCAGGTATTGAAAATGAATTTGCGGCATTGTCACCGCCAAGGTCCACAAAGTACCGGGCAAATCGCCCCAAGGCGGTAAATCAGGATGGCTTCTGCCAAAGGAAGCGCAAATCATCGTCCCTAAACCAGGCCGGGAAATCATCCGCACTTTGCCGCCGCAATGTCGCGTCCACATATCTAAAAGACCCAAACCTAGGCCAACAGCGCGTGTTGTTCGTTTCGTAAAAAAAGGATTCAACGCCTCTTTGCATTCTTGGCGCGTCATGCCTCTCCCGTCATCAGCAATCCTCCATGTTAAAGAGTCTCCAATTTCTCGTACGCGGATATCCACACGGGCCGCCCCCGCTTCCAGAGAATTTCGCAAAAGCTCTAACAGAAGCAGCGACAGCTCTTTCATGACTGTCCACGATAGGGCTGCAAAATACCTCCTATGCCTTCCGGCGTCAAACGGCCGTACGTGTCATCGTCAATCATCATAACCGGCGCCAGGCCGCAGGCGCCAATACAGGCCACGGTTTCCAAGGTAAAGTTCAAGTCTGCTGTCGTCTCGCCCGGCTTTACGCCCAACTCTTTTTCCATGGCTTCTAAAATTGCTTTAGCGCCCCTTACATGGCAGGCCGTTCCTTGGCACACCCTTACAATATGTTTCCCTCGCGGATTAAGATGGAACTGTGAGTAAAATGTCACCACGCCATATACTTGGCTGATAGGCAAATGCAAGCCATCGGCAATCCGTTCCAGCACCTCCCGCGATAAATACCCATAAGCGTCTTGAGCCTGTTGCAGTACCGGAATTAAAGCTCCCGGCGCCTCTTGATAGCGCGCAAGAATAGCTGCAAGTTCTTCATACCTCTCACCAGCCCCTCCGCACGCACATCCTGACTTCGATAATTTCATCATCGTTTCCCCCTTTACGCGTTCTCCTCTTTATTACGGTTATGCCATCGCAGCCAACGTCCGTCTTTGCCCTGCAAAGCCAGATGAAATTCGGCTAACGTAGGCTTTTCCATCATGATTTGCACTTTGCCGCCTTGACAAAGCGCATCTAAGCTATGCGCATCTGATGCCGTCACCAAGGGCAGCTCCTGCGGCAAAAGCGGCAATCTCCGCCGCGCTTCAGCTTCGGTCGCCACACAAGTTGAGATTTCCGCCGCCGCCACGGGCAATTCCGTCGGCCAAATTCCCAACTGCCCCAAAAGGCTGTAAGCTGGCCGATCCACATGACTGGCAATGACCATCCCGCCCAGGCGAACCGCTTCTTCGCAAAGAGTTTGCGCATCCGCCGTTAACGCCGAAAGCAGCAGCTCCTCCCGCTCGCCCAGCAGTTCATCTTCCGCGCTTAAAATCCACTGCGGCCCAAAAAGACGACTCTGATTCAGTCTGCCATTACGCCAGCCGTCCACTTTGGCGCACCAAGACGCAAACGCCGGCCAATCGTCAAAAATCGCCAGTAAATGCGCTTCCTCGTCGCACTCCACTTCCATCCCCGGCCAAACCGTTAATGAGCTCTGCCTCGCCGCCTGCCAGACCGCTTTGGCATTGTCACCGGCATTATGGTCGGTAACAGCGATAATATCCAAGCCTAACTCCAGCGCCGTCTCCACCACCAAAGACGGCGTCATCTCCACTGAAGCGCAAGGAGACAACACCGTATGCACATGCAAGTCCGTCAAATAAGATCGCATATTTCTTGGCCCACGCCCAGTGCATGGAGCCGGCAAACGATATCAAAGGCGGGCAAGTCCGTTACTAGAAGAGGCATCCCTACTTCGTCCGCCTTGGCCAAGGCCGCCGCTTCCGGTTTAGCGCCTCCCGCAACGATCACTGCCGCCATTCCCGCCAAGGAAGCGACGGCCAACAAATTCACATGACTTTGCATGGTCACCCATACCGTTCCCTCGCCAGCCTGCGCTAAAGCGCAGCTCATCAAATCTGAAACAAACCCCCCCTGCACTTCGCGCTGCAACCCTTGCGCCCCTCCGGCAAGCTTCAGCGGCAATTCCCGAGTTAAATCCGCTACCAGCACAGCCTCCACCTCAGCTTTCTTCTTCGCTTTTATCCAAGGAAGGCGGCAGTTTCTCCGCCAAACTTTTCATTTCTTGGGCTAAATCGCGCACTCGCTGCCGCAGCAAAAATACGCAATCCGTTTCACTGGCCTGCCCCTGCACAATGTCCTCCGCCAGAGCGCGGCAGTTCGGCGACCCGCAGGAGCCACAGTCTAATCCCGGCAGCTTGTACAGCATTTCTTCCATGCTTTCCACTTTACGCAGCGCTTCGTGAATATCCTGATCCAGGCGCAGCACCGGCTTAGGCAGCGGCAACGGCAGCACCTCCACGGCCCTATGTTTTTCCGGCGTCTTCGACGGCCAGATGGAAGCCCGTCCGCGAAGCTGCGTCTCGCCTACAAAACGGTTAACCGCCGTCAAAGGACCTCCAATGCAGCCTCCGGCGCAGGCCAGCGCCTCGATATAGCGCACCTGACCCAACGTACCAAAAGCAACCTGCTCCAGCAGTTGACTGACTTGCTCAATTCCGTCCACCGCCAGCACGCTGTCTTGCATTACACCTTGGCTTTCCCCGCCGGCTAAGGCCCAGCCGGCTCCCAGCCAGCTGGACTCCACCTCCACCTCAGGGCAATCCTTATCGTGAACTTTAGCCAGTAATTCCCCGTAAAGATGCGAAATAGCGATAGCCCCGTCAATAACACTGCCGGCTTGCTTCACCGCCGTCATCTTCGCCGGGCAAGGCGTCAAAAACCAAACGCCTATTTTCTCCGGCGGCAAGCCAGTCTGCTCAACCGCTCTGGCTCTAGCTAAGCGAGCCGTAACCGTTACAGGCGCCTCCATAGGCACCAGGCAAGGCAGCAGGTCTGGAAACTTCACCTGTACCAGACGCACAACCGCAGGACAGGCTGAGGAAATCAAGGGTTTCGGAATCTCTTTTTTCTGGAGCAATCGCTTCACTGCCGCCGTCACGTCAGCCGCCCCCAAAGCCACTTCACACACTGCATCAAAACCAAGCTGCAGCAATCCCCCCAAAATTCGTCCCACCGATACAGTTGCTGGAAATTGAGCATACAGCGACGGCGCCGGCAAGGCCACATTGTAGGAGAACCGTTTCAGGCAATCCATGGCGTCGGTTACCGTTGTCTTCGCCTTAGCCGGACAAAGACGAATGCATTCGCCGCAATCAATACAACGTTCTTCCAAAATGCGCGCTTTTCCGGCGCGCACTCGAATGGCTTCCATGGGACAGTGCTTAGCACAGACTACGCAGCCCCGGCAACGCGCTTCAATCAAACGCACCGAATGAAAATAGCTGTCACTCATGGTCTGCTCCCCTCTGATGCCGAAATAACATAGAAACCGACGTACCCACACCCGGTTTCGAATCGATAACCAATTCATCGGCGCAACGCTTCATATTAGGCAAACCCATCCCCGCGCCGAAACCCATTTCACGAATTTCCGGCGGCGCTGTAGAAAAGCCCTCGCACATGGCTTGGCTTACATCCGCAATACCAGGCCCCTCGTCTTCCACAACCACTTTCGTTTCTTCAGCAGTGACGCTCGCCCGCATTACACCGCGCCGTGCATGAATGATCACATTCAGCTCCGCTTCATACGCGCCCACCGATGCCCGGCGAATTACATCTCCTGGAAGTCCCAACCGACGCATAACGTCTTTTAATTGCATAGCGCCGTCGCCTGCCCGCGAGAAATCAAAGCCCTTTATGGGCCATTCTTTCTGCCAGGCATTCATTTTTTCCTGCTCCATTATTTCACCACCGCTTGTACACAATCTTTTATGTATACAATTGAGTTAGAGCTTTCACAATTCTCTAATAAAACCAAAAGCGTGTCAAGATGCATTTGGAATGAACATCTCTTGACACGCTTTGTGCTTTTTGGTCTATATTCGCTTTATTTAATGTAAATTCCTGCAACTTAGTTATAAAAATTTCAAAATCTATTTCCGCCTGCTTCTGAGAAGAAAATCGATTTAGCAGCAACGACAATGATGGCGTTCAGCAGCCAGAACAGCATAGACAGCTGTATATTGAACAAAACATAGTCAGTCAAGCCGTTAAAGAATAAGCCGCCCAGCGCCGCCAGCAAGCCCAAACTCAGACCAGCCATCCAAGGATCCTTCGTTTCTTGCAGAATTTTTCTGGCCTTACGCCAGTGCCCATACATTACAGCCAGAAAGGCGAAAAAACCAGGCAGACCGATTTCCGCTGCGATATTCAAATACATATTATGAGCATGAAAAATCTTAGTATGGCCATCATTAATAAAAAAGTCATATTCCGGATAGACCATCCAGTACGCTCCCCAGCCAATACCGGAAAAAGGGTTGTCCTCAATCATGGCTGCCGTGCTCTCCCACAAAGCAATACGCAAAGTAGAAGAAGTATCTGTTGGATTCAAAATAGAAGTCAAGCGCGTCAAAATGCTGTCCTGCGCCACTAGCAGGCCTAGCGGCAGCAAGCAGAAAATCCAAAAAATACGCCGATTATACAGCCAGCCGTAGATGCCGACAACCGCCGCCACGCTCAACCAAGCGCCGCGCGAATACGTATAGACCAAACAAAGACCAAATAACGCCGTCAGAGCAAACAGCAGGCCCTTCTCCCTCCAGCTTCGAGGAGCAAACGCCATGCCGCTGGCTAACGCCATCATCATAACTAAATAGCCAGCCAAAAGATTGGGGTTTTCCAACGTTGAAAACACCCGCGTCTTAAGTTCCGGAAACTGCTCGCCATCCACCCATTGCGTCGCAGAAATGTCAAAACCAACAACATATTGATACAAACCATAGACAGTCACAAAAAACGCCGAACAAAGCACAGCCCAGATGAGCTTGCGCAATTGTTCCGTCGAATCCAGATTGCAGACCACCAGATAGTACAGGAGCACATACCGGCCCATTAGATGCGTATAATTGTAAAGACTAAACCCAGGATCCGGCGAGACCAAAATGGAAAGCGCCCCTAAAACAACGACAGCTCCCACCGCCCAATCCAGAAAAGTAATTTGCCAGCGACGGCCCTTGCGAAACCATAATGATTTCACGCCCCATCCCAGCGCACCGGTAATTAAAAACACACTTGCGACATCTAAAGAAAGCGGCAAAAAAAAGGCCACTGCGTAAATGCAGTGTTCAATCAAAAAAGCGAGCCGCCGTTCCCAACCGTTTTTAACCACTTCGTTCATATACATCCTCCGCATCCTACTTCTTCACCAATTATAGCCTGTCCCTGCTGCGGATACAAGAAAAGAAAACTCGGCAGGAACGGAAACGCAGAGTAATTGATGAAGCAGATGAAAGCCAGAGAAGGTCCGGAGATAGTGGATTAAAGTGAGTAAAGCGAGGGAACGAACAAGGCTATGGAGGCCGTGATTGTATTTGAGACTTTTATTGGAGCAAGACGGTCCGCAGGACGAAAAAGCAGGGTAAGACGGATGACAGTTTCGCCTGTTTGAGCGCAGCGAGTTAAGAAACTGCCGCCTTAGCCTGCTTTTCCGAGGCGCGCGCAAATCTTGTCTCAAATACAATTATGCCGCCGTTTAGATAGAAGCTCCCAATCCTTGATAACTCTAGGTTTTTCAGCTGTAAAAACTTATAACTGTAGAGTAAAAGGCTGGACTCCCAGCCCCTCCTCATCAATCCGTACGTGAGGTTCTCCCTCATACGGCTTTCCGAAGTTCTTCTTCCTTCAGCATTACGGATTATACTGCAAGTTTAGCTATTCCA
>NZ_JAQUZF010000140.1:0-5930 GCF_028691475.1 Anaeromusa sp. | reverse complement strand
GACTAAAAATCAACAATGTTATTAAACCCAAAACAGAGGCAATCGTCGTCGATAACGTATAGGTTTTAAATAAATCGCCCATTTTCATGCCGAAATATTCCTTAACAAACCAAAAACCAGGATCGTTTACATGGGAAAAACCAATAGCCCCTGCTCCGATCGCAACAGCTACCAACGCCGGGTCTACGCCTGGATACATCGGCAGCACAGGATTCACCAACCCAACGGCCGTAATCATGGCAATCGTAGCGCCCCCTACTGCAAACCGCATAACCGCAGCTACGCACCAAGCCAAGATTAAAGGATTAATATGCCAAGAGGTAAGCACCGATTTAATAGCCCCGCCAATACCGCTGTCCATAAGCACCTGATTAAAAGCGCCGCTAGCGCCAATAACTAATAAAATCGCCGCCATCGGCCCGATAGCCTTTTCACTGAATTTCTGCAGTTTTTCCATATTCATGCCGCGATTTAGTCCCAATGTCCAATAAGCAAGGAAAACTGCTAACAGCAAGGCCATTACCGGCGAACCGATAAAATTAATATAGCCCATCAACGGATGATCTTTGCCTAAAGAAAACTCAAATACTGTTTTAGAAATCATCAAGACCAACGGAAACAAGATCGTTAAGAGTGTAACTCCAAAACCGGGAAGCTGTTCTTCCGGTGTAGGTTCTTTTTTCAGCATATGTTCTGGAGGATTTAAAGTAAATTTGCTGCCCACTAATTTGCCGAAAATCGGTCCAGCAACCATAGCCGCCGGCAAGCCGACAATTAAACCATATAAAATTACTTTGCCAATATCCGCCTTCAACCCAATGGCAACAGCGGTTGCCGCCGGATGAGGCGGAACAATACAGTGCACAGTCAGTAAACCAATAATCATTGGAATACCAATCATGACTAACGACATGCCTGCTTCAATGGCTACACAAAACAATAAGGGCATCAGCAAAACAATACCTACCTGAAAAAATACCGGAATGCCACAAATATAGCCAACCACCATCATGGCCCAATGCGTATTTCTCTTTCCCATAACGCGAATCATTGTCCGCGCCAGACGCTCCGCACCGCCTGAAATCTCCATCATTTTCCCAACAATAGCACCTAGCGCCAATATCGGCGCCAACATTCCTAAAAAGCCGCCAATTCCTTTTTCAATGGATTTCAAGATATCTAACAAGTTCATATTTGTTGCAAAACCAATAAAAAGACAAGCTAATAACAACGAAACAAACGCATGCACCTTGACGCGAATTGTTAAGAAAATAATAAGAGCAATTGCTACTAATAATACGATTATCATTCCCATACTGTCCATTTCTTAATCTCCTTTCTCTGCCACGCTTTTTGTATTTGTTACTTTTTCTAAATTCACCTCTTTTATCGCAAATACTCTTTATTTATCAGCGCAGCTTTTATACAATAATCGTATAGCATTAGCTAAATTCAAACAATTGCATATTTGACGAATTACTCAGATATATCATCTGCGTTTTTGTGCAAATAGTACAAAGAGGTGTTTATATGATTATTCCTGATGACTTAGCCCAAAAAATTGTCGATAGCACGATGTGCTTAGTCCAACGCAATATCAATATCATGAACCGTGAAGGAATCATCATTGCTACTGGTCATGCTCACCGCCATCATACCTTCCACAAAGGCGCTAAGGATGTGCTCGACACAGGCAATATGGTTGAAATCTATCCATCCGAGCTGTCCTTATATCCAGGAGCGTTGCAGGGCGTCAATTTGCCCATCGTATTTGAGGGACAAATCGTCGGTGTTGTCGGCGTTTTCGGGCACCCTGACGAAGTCCGTTCCACCGGAAAATTAGTAAAGACCATTACGGAACTCATTTTAGATCGTGAACTTTTACTACAAAAATTACGAACAAAACATCTGTTGCGCGAACAATTTATCGATTTGGCTCTACAGAACAATCCTGTCGACTCCCAAAACAAATTACTGCGCATTGCCAAAAATCTTGGAATAACGCCTACATTGCCGCGTGCGGTAGCTGTATTTGACACAGCAGCACTAATTAACAAATCCATTGTTGAATATGGTTCCTCCGAACTAGTAGTTGAACGCATCACCGACTCCATCATCGGAAAATTATTTCAAGCCAAGCTTCTTACCAAAGAAGACATTGCAGCCATTCCCGACGAAAAACTAATTATCATCAAGCATATCCCCGCCAATGCAGCACCAACGCAGCTACTTTCCTGGGGCCAGGCTGTAACACAAACTTTCGACAGAACCGGGCAAGCTATCTTTTGCGGCACTGGCGCTATTGTCTCCGAGATAAACGACTACTATGCCTCTTACCGCCATGCACTCTACACCCTCAGTCAATGCACCCTGGCTAAACCACTTCAAAGTATATACGACCATCAGCAGCTTGTAGATTTCGTATTTCACGAAACCGCTCTAGCCCATCATGCACTAGCCCTAAATGCGATTCTTAAACAATTGAATCATAGCCATTTTTCCAACAACGATATGCAGCTAACCCTTAGCACGCTTTTAGAATGCAACTTACGCGTCAACCAAGCAGCTAGTCTCTTACATCTTCATCGCAACACCTTGCTCTATCGCTTAAACTGCCTAAAAGAAGAAACCAATCTGGATCCTCTGCATTCCCTACATGATGCAATCTTATGCAAACTCTTGCTTGCTCTCAAGCGCAAGTAACTCCAGATTTGACATACACTGCATAGTATTATATAGTTATTTCGAAATATAATTCATATCATTTTTAAAATCCTATACTAAGGAGCTATACGATTTTGAAAACACAACTTGATAAAATTGAGGATAAAGTATTAGCCAAAGAACGCTTAAGCTACGAAGACGGCCTCTGCCTGATGGAGTCCTCCGACTTGTCCCGTATTGGTTATTTAGCTGATTCCGTTCGCAAACAGCACAGTGAAAACTTTGTTTATTTCAATGTAAATCAGCACATTAATTTGACCAACATTTGCACCTCCCGCTGTCGTTTTTGCGCCTTTGGCTGTGATGCGGATTCGTCAAAAGCATACGCCATGGACCTAGAGGACGTTTTAAGCATCGCCCACAGGGCAACACAGGACCCTGATTTGCGAGAATTACACATAGTCAGCGGTCTTCACCCCGATTGGCCTTTTGAATACTATGTTTCGGTATTACATCAGCTAAAACAAGAATTACCGCATTTGCACCTAAAAGCTTTTACCGCTGTAGAAATCTGTTACTTTGCCAAAATAGCAGGATTCTCTGTCCAAAAAGTATTAACAGAACTCCAAAAAGCAGGGCTTGATTCCATGCCAGGAGGCGGCGCTGAAATTCTGTCTTCTCGAGTTCGTTCTGAGCTTTGCCCCAACAAAGCCACTTCCCAAGAATGGCTGGATGTCCACCGTACCGCTCACGACTTAGGCATTCCCACCACCGCTACCATGTTATACGGACACATCGAAACAGTGGAAGAACGCATTCGCCACTTCCTCTCCCTGCGGGAACTGCAAGATCAAACCAATGGTTTCCAAACCTTCATCGCCCTTCCATTCCATCCCTTGCACACGGAATTAGAGGACACCATTACTCGCACCTCTCCTTGGGAGGACCTGAAAACCTGCGCCATCGCCCGCCTCATGCTGGACAATTTCCCTCATATCAAAGCCTATTGGATTATGTTGACACTGCCTATCGCACAAATGGCCTTAAGCTTTGGCGCTGATGATTTAGACGGCACAGTCCGCGAAGAAAAAATCACCCATGCCGCTGGCGCTAAAACCTCCCGCGGCCTTACCAAAAACACCTTGGTAGACGCCATCCGCGAAGTAGGACGAATTCCAGTAGAGCGAGACTCTCTCTATCAAAAAATCCGCGTCCTCTAAAGACAAAACAGCCTGCAGTCGGTTTCACACCGTTTGCAGGCTGTTTCTTTACCTATCTCATCATCTTCTTTAATTTATGCACGCCCAGCGACGTTTAGTATTTGATAAACTTATCGCCAGGCACACCACAGATACTGCATTTTTCAGGAATGCTCTTTTCAATATTCCCGCATACCGGACAGAGATAGTAAAAGATCTCTTCTGTTTGTTCCAGATTCTCCAAGGCTTCTTTATAGAGCCTGGCATGCACCTCTTCGGCTTTCATGGCAAAGGTAAAAGACAAAGCAGCTGCTTTGTTGCCTGTCGCCTCAGCCTCCTTGAGAAAATCAGGATACATATCTTTATACTCGTGTGTTTCCCCCGCCACAGCGTCTTTCAGATTGTCGGCTGTCGAAGCAACTTTTCCCGCCACTTCAAAATGCTTTAATGCGTGAATAGTTTCCGCGTCAGAAGCAGCTTTAAAAAGCTTGGCCGCATTTAGCTTTCCGTCTTTTTCTGCCTTCTTCGCATATGCCAGATACTTTCGGTTTGCCTGAGACTCTCCAGCAAAAGCCTCCATCAAATTAGCGAGTGTCTTGTTCTCTTGCATCTTTTGTCCTCCTTCATCTTTACGAATACCAGATTTGTCCTGTTCTATCATCCTTAGCAGTTTTTCCACACTTTCTTTCGGAAATCCTGCCGGCTGTTCATTTTCCAGCAAGGATTGCAGGAACTTCTGCACAAGCCTTCCTTGAGGCAGCATATAGCCCGCCTCACGCCAAAGATCCTCTGCCTGCAAGCGGTTCGATACGCTAAAAGCCTTGGCCAGCTTACGCAAAACAAGATTATCCGTGGTTTTATGAATATAATCTGCAATTTCTTCTTGCACTATCTTACTTTTCATTAATGCCAGCACCGCATTTTTAACACGAACATCTTTATCTCGCTGCTGCGGAAATATCTCAGGAAGCAAAAAAATAGCATGGGAGGGGCAAGCGTCAACGCAAGCGCGACAGCCCTCCAGACATTTGGCAGCATCAATCTGCCCGGTTTCCGTATTGGTTGCTCCAGTTGGACAAATATATAGGCAAAGACAATCTTTTGTGCACAAGCTTATGTTTCTAACTGCATGCATGCTGCGCCCCCCTTTAAACCACTGCTATCTTTTTATTAGAAACCTTGCAAACCGGACATACCTCCGGCTTTTCCTCTCCAACATATGCAAAACCGCATACCTCGCATACATAAAGATGCGTTGTTTCCAAAAACTCAGCCTGCTGCTTTTCATAGCGGTTCAAAAGGGACTTTAATGACTTGGTAACCTTCTCACCCCAAACAAGCGCTCGCATCGCTCCCCGATCCGCCACAGCGACAGCGAGCATACTATCCTGCTCATACGCTTTCAAATTCTTATTCAGGATATCTTGGAACTCCGTCACAGATCGCTCTTTTTCTGCACCGACATTCTGGTTACGATAAAATGCTTCGAGTTGTTTAAACAGCTCGGCCAGTTCCATTCGATACTGTTTTTCACATCCCTTGCCAAGATTAGAACATAAAGCGCTGATTTCCTTGTACGTAAACCCCTCCACATTAGAAATATCCTGTTTTAAAGGTGTTGGATCTTGAGAAACAGGCACGCTTTGCACCTTTTCTTCTTCAAAGTCACTTTTCATAGCTCCACACAAAGGGCAGCTCCAATCCTCCGCTATGTCCTCCCATAAGGTCCCCGGAGAAATGCCTTTTGAAGGTTCTCCCGCCGCTTCGTCATAAGTATAACCGCAAATAGAACAGATAAATTTCCGCAATGAAAATCCCTCCTTCGCATAAAACTGCAACACAAACAGCAAAGGGAATTCTTATAAATTACTTTATTTTATTCTATTCTTAATTTTCGAATTTGTAAATCTTTTACTTTGCAGATCTCAATGCCAACACCAACAAAGCCTTACGGAAGTCACATTTTTGTCTTTAGAACGTGCAGCGAAGGCTTGCATGAACATAGGTCCCCATTAGCGGCAAGTCTTCATCCTGTTTATTAAAGAGATTATCCACGCCTAAAACAAC
>NZ_JAQUZF010000139.1:0-5964 GCF_028691475.1 Anaeromusa sp. | reverse complement strand
TTAGCTGCAGTTCCACCAGTTTTTGCAGTGGAAAGCAGAATTGCATTTTGGGAAGCCTCGTGGAGCGTCTTTGTGTGTGTCATGTCTTGTTATTTTTAAAAAATGCTAGTTATGCAAAAGCCTCAAATACATCCGCGGAAAAAAGGCCAATCCGAATTTCACCGTTTCGTCCACGCCAGAAGGTCTCTACCTTGCTTACAGAACGCTCATTTTTAAGCAGCCATTGGACCTGCGAATTTTGCTCTTCCACCCACAAGCCTAATGATTCCACGGGTCTTGCCAAAATTTCATCTCGTTCATAGCCCAATAGTTCAAAAAACGCATCATTAACCTCAATAAAAGTTCCTGAAGCAAAACTTACAATTCCTACTGCATCATCAACATAACGAAAGGCTTTAAAATATTTTTCTTCCGGCCTTGCAAAACGCCTGCTGATAAGAATAATTACAAATGCGCCTGAAACGACACAACCTAATGCCGCCAGCAATAAAATGGTATTAAGAGTTACAACCTCGGCGATTACTTCGCTTTCCGGCGCTGAAACTCCCAAAAGCCAGCGGGCTCCTCCGGGAAGCTCCACTGGCGTCAGTACCGTAAAGATGGGTCGATTCCTTAACGTATACACGCCTTGAACTGGCCCTTCTCCAGCAATCGCCTTTGTAAACAAATCTGCCAGCCGCTCGTCTACTTCAGGAACCTCCACTGCCAAGGACGCTTCTGCTGGCGACTTGCCAATACGCACCTTGCCATTGATTTCTGAATGTACTGCATGCGCAATAATAACTCCAGACTGATCGGCAATAAAGCCATAACCGCTGTCCATAAAACGAATAGCGCCAACCAGCTCATTGAGACTATCAAGGGGCATTGTCGCTTGAATAACCGCCTTTACCTCGCCATTTACCAGCACCGGGGCGGCAATAGCAAGAGACAAGCGCCCTGAGCCTTTGGATACTAAAGGCTCGGAAATAGTAAGCTCTTTCGTTTTGATTGCCTTTAGATAATAATCACGATCACCTAAATAGGCGGTGTCTCCTTGCGCGCGAATCACGTTCCCCGCAAGATCCCCGTAGTTAATACCCGTAAACTTGTTGTTGCGCTGCAAGCTCAAAGCCAGCACATCTACAATTTCCTGCCGGTTCTGAGGGTTCACAATATGCGGATTTACCGCTATATCTTGCACAAAAACTACTAGTTCTTTCACAAAAGCGCTGGAGCGTTGTGAATAATCCAGACTAATTGCAGCCGCTGTTTCATTAACGCTTTTCGATAATGCTTTGTCAGAAAAATAGTAACTCAGGCCCGTTAGCAAACTTAACGAACCGCACATAAGCGCCAACATAATAAGAAGCAGCCGCACCCGTATGCTTTTAATGCTAAAAACACCATCACGCCGATGTGTATGCCCTACTTTTTTCATACGTATCCTCTCCACTATGCCGTCGCTATTTGGATTATCGGTCACTATAAAAAAAGAAGAACTTGCCTTTAATAGCTTGCCGGCAAGTTCTTGTTTACTACGTATCATCTACAATGGCCAAGCTACTCCCTTTAAGCAGTTACAGCTTATATGCGCTAGAACAACAAGGTAGCTCCATGTATCTGTGATAAGTCGATTGTAATTATTGTTTAATTCTTTTTTCTTTCCTGAAATTCCTGCGTCAACATCAAAATACACTTACCATAAATGAAAGGAATGGTTTCGAACCAAAAAGAAATTTTCCGTTCAAAAAGAGGAACTATTATCCCCCTAGGGAACTTTATAAGAATTGGAAGCAAGTACCAAATTTCCACTAAAACCGTATAAAAAGGGAGGCCAAAAAAGATGCGCGTACTTAGACTACTTTGTTCCTTAGCATGTCTGCTGCTCCTATTTGTGCAGGCAGCATCTGCAAGCGGAACCATTACCACCCAAGCAATCACCACTGCCCGTACAGAAATTTGGAAGGACCTCAACACCGGAGCCATCGGCAGCGCCGCTATTGCGATTATGGATAAAGGAAAAGTCGTATATTCTGAAGGCTTTGGCATGGCTGACCGTGAAAAAAGCATACCTGTCAATAAAAAAACCATCTTTGATATTGGTTCCGTCAGTAAAATTTATGTCGCCACCGCCATTATGGTCTTGGTTGACGAGGGAAAAGTAGCCCTTGACGCGCCGGCAAGCAAGTACCTGCCTGATTTTTCCATGGTCGACGAACGCTATAAGGATATCACCGTTAGAATGCTTCTCAATCACTCCTCCGGCTTGCCCGGCACAACCGGAGAAAACAACTTTGGCTTTGCCTTCAACCAGGATGTCTATAAAGACACTTTGGACGCCTTGGCCAGCTCACAGTTAAAACACCGCCCAGGAGAAAGGTCTATCTACTGTAACGATGGTTTTACCTTAGCAGAAATGATCGTTGCCCGCGTCTCTGGACAGTCCTATCTCGAATTCCTGCAGGAGCGCCTGTTTCAACCATTGGCCTTGCATAATACCGGTGCAGGCGTAGGCCAAAGGCAGCCGGCCCTTGGAGGAAACATAGCCAAATTTTATCCTCCGGGAAAAGCTTTCAGTGAACCGCTTGAAGTTTTATCTTTGTTAGGGGCAGGCGGTTTATCCTCTTCAGCGGAAGATTTATGCCGTTTTGTCGATACGTTTTCCGGCAAAGGGCCGCAAATTCTCACCGCTGCCTCCTTAGGGGAAATCAAGAAAGAACAGCCCCCTTCGTTCCGCGGTAAGCTGCGCGGTCCGGACATACCTTGGGGGCTCGGCTGGGATGTCACTACGTATGAACCTTATAAAGCAAATGGAATTAAGGTCTTAGGCAAAGGCGGCAATAGCAGCACCTATACGGCGCAAGTCTTCACGGCCCCGGACCTGCGCATATCGGTGGCTGTCGTTTCTACCGGCAGAGCAGGCGGAGCTTTGCCTATTGCAGACAAAGTACTGCAAGCCTATCTTGCATCTAACGCCTTGCTGAAGCTGCCCGCAAAGCCCGTAACACCGCCAGTAAAAGCCCAACCGATTCCGCTCGACCTTAAGCGCTTTGAAGGGTTCTACGCGAATGGAAATGAAGTATTTCAAGTCTCCTTGGATGCGCCTAACGGCGTCATGACGCTGTATAACAACGCCAAAGCTCCAACACTATCCGCGGTATACAACAATGGCTTTTTTTACAAAGATGAAAGGAAACTCTATTTCGAAGAAATCGACAAAACCAGCTATCTTGTACTATATGTAGATGCCTTTAAAGGAGACGGCATCTACCTGGAGAAACTCGCTTCCTGCGAAACGCCGCAACAACTGGAAATCCCCATTGAAGGGAAAAAGTGGCTGCGCAGGAATGTAAAAGCGTTTGAAGGAACTTCCTCTGTGCCGGATCATATCACAGAATCGCATGTATTACCGGACCTGCCCGGCTACATTGATTTTTGCGGCATAAAAAAGGTCATTTCTCCTTCCTTTGCCGGCATGGCCATTCAAACGTCACGCGATTTGACCGAACTCCACTTAATTCAAAAAGACAATCAATTTTGGGCGCGAAGCGGCGGCTCCCTCTTTATGCCCGCTGATCTGGCGGACCTGCTTTCTCCTGGAACGACAACCCATGCCCTGAATACAAACGGCTATAATCAGTGGTTTAAAATCGTGACTGACAGCATCCTGCGCTGCGAAAAATCAACGCAAGGCCGCATGATCGTCTTCGCCCCGGACAACGCTGTACTTTTTGACAGCGCCGTAGATACAGGCGATGTTTTTACCCCCTCCGGCAGCTTTGTCGAAATCGCCGGCGCCGTCGGGGATGCCTTTAAATTAACGCTTCAAACTGCTCCAAGCAAGTAACAAACAACACGCACGTCGCTGCGGATTTACAGAAAGACCGTTAACGCATATCTCTTTAGAGCGTTAACGGTCTTTCTTCTTCCCTCTTTACTGTTCCACTAAGGATACGCCAAGCTCAAATACGTCTCCCGGTTCGCCCAGCAGCTCCGCAAAGCTTCCTGCCGGAGCAAATATGTCTCCTTGCTTTACGATGCTGTCATAAAGAGTACTGCCGGAAGGCGAAAACACAATAAACCTGCCTTGAGACGGCTTTGCAAAATGAAGCACCGCAGCTTGCGGCAACACCAGCCATTCATTGTAACCTTGCGCGCCGAGAACAATCTTATTCTTCCCTGCTTGCGCCTTCGCAGCTTCTTTCGCGTTCCTATACAAGCCGCCAGACAACCATAGCTCAGCCTTCCGGCTCTCGTTTAACTTGAGTTCCGTAGCATCGCGAACCGCCTTGCCGGGCAAGCCCGCATATAAGGGTGAGCGCACCGGCTTTAGCCCCATAAAGTCCACATAGCCCGGCAATTTTTCGATCTGCCGCGAGGTTACAACATGGGTAGAAGCATACAACGGCCCTTCATAGGCTTTAACATTTCGCCGCAGCCACTGTTGCCCGTCTACGTCCACCGCAAGCACTGCTCGCTCACTGGCCTTGAGCGGTTCGATTTTTTGCCAGAGTACAGCGTCCACGCGGCCGCAAGAAATAAAATAGCGGCTGCCATCGACGGTCGCGAAGTAGTACGCACTGTCATCTGCTGTATGGAAATAAGAATTGCCATAAGCAGCCGCTAGTATCTCTTTTTTTCCGCCATTCTCCAGACTATACGCAATTAGCTTCCCTTTAGGAATGTCTAAATCAACCTTATACAGAACTCCCTCCGAGCCAACATAGAAGCCGGCATATTCTTGATACGTATCGGGCAGCGCCTGCGCTTTCACCGGAACCTTTACTTTTGCAACCTCTTCCTTCATCAAGCCCTTTTCCACCAAATACGCATCAAGGATCTTCCGCGCTATTTCCATCGCGGAACTATTCCCAGTAGTAATCACGGCAACGGAAATTCTTTTATCCGGCACCGTATACACCATAGACGTATAATGCCCCGTTCCACCGCTTTTCCCCAATACATGGATGCCTTTGTTTTCATAGTCTGGAATTTCTGCCATATCCCAACCCAAACCAAAACTCATCTGAGGATGACGAAGTTTCCCCCAAAACTGGGCTGGCTGCTTTTTTTGCATTTCTCCTAAAGAGCTTTGTGATAAAAGTTGAGTCCCTTCAGCAGAAAAAACATCCACAAAACGGCACAGTTCTTCGGCGCTTGTCGAAAGCCCGCCGGATGCCCAAAAAGACAATACTTCCAGCGGTTCTGACACTCCTTCGCCATTATAATACCGGGCTACCGTCAACCCGCTTATATCCCTTTGGCCTACAGCCAAATCGGTTTTCCGGAGCGCCAATGGTTTAAAAATCCGCTCCTCCAAAAATTCCCGATAAGACCTGCCAGACAACTTGGCCACAATCATCTCGGCAAGAGTAAAGCCGTCATTACAATATACAGCCATTTCACCAGGCTTATGCTTTAACTGCGATTGCGCCAAAATTCCCAGCGTTTCCTGATAAAAATTGTCGTTATAAGCAAAGCCGTAAGAATTAACATAATTTGTGCCCGGTAAACCGGAGGAATGATTCAAAAGCATTCTGACGGTGATATCCTTGTATCGCATATCCTCCATCGTAAATCCCGGCAAATAGGCGGTCACAGGCTGATCCAGCTCAACCTTGCCCTCGTCGACAAGCAGCATAACAGCCATCGCGCAGTAGACCTTGCTAACGGAACCTATATTAAACAAAGTGTCGCGCTCAACAGGAATGCTTTGCTCTCTGTCTGCCATGCCAAAGCCTTCGGCATACACAGTCCTGCCGCTGTCCGTGATCGCTACGGTAGCGCTTCCAGCATGACCAGAGGTGATTTCTTTCCAAATGGCACCGCGTGCCACTGCCGCTGCCTGCGCGGGCTCGCTGCCGGCCTGCATTTGACACAACGCCACAGGGGACAATACCAGTAAAAAGCAAATAAAGCTACCGATGACTTTGGCCAACTGTTTCATGACACAGCTCCTCTACTTGAATTTCTTATATAATT
>NZ_JAQUZF010000138.1:0-5989 GCF_028691475.1 Anaeromusa sp. | reverse complement strand
ATTTTATCCTTAGTGCTGACATCGCCCTTTTTTTTGCCCACATCATGCAGGAGCGCCAAGCGGATGAGAAAACGCTCCTCCACATCCGCCCTGCCTACGGCAAGCTGCCTGGCGCTGCGAACTACGCCCAAGCAATGATACTGATCCGGTAAATTCATAGCCCAAAACAGAGTCTGTTCCGCCTCATTCAAATAGGCTTGCACCAATTCTCGATCCGCGTCGGTTATGACGGCATGAAGCGCCGCCCATACCTGGCGTACACGCTGCTGCCACATCTGCATCAATCTCCTGTAAAGTATTCCAAGCGCCCGCAGCAACGGCCCTCGCAACGGTGTTGCGCCTCAGTACGATTTTCTTCCTGCGCCGCCAGCTCTACTCGCAGCCCTTCCTGACGCAAGCTCGTCGCCCTCTGAATGGCTTGAACCAAGCCGTTCTTTTCCCAGGAAATATATACATCGCTTTTCGCGGCGCACACTTCCAGCTTTTGGCGCTGCCGCGCCAAGAGAACCCGTTCAATCCCCAAGGCAAAACCGGTGGCCGGACAGGATTCTCCATACGCTCCCGCCAACTGGTCATAGCGCCCGCCGCCAAGCACAGGAAAGCCCAGCCCCGGCGTATACGCTTCAAAGACCATGCCTGTATAATAGGAAAAATTCCGAAAGACTCCTAAGTCAAAGACGACATGCTCCGCTACTCCATAATGCTCCAGCAAGGCGTAGATTTGGGCTAAGTTGTCGAGCGCCCGGCGGCTGACGTCATTATTCACCAAACTGCGAGCTTCTTCAAGCAATTCTCGTTTGCCATGCAGCAAGGGAATGCGGCGTAAAAGCTGCTGCACTCCTGCAGAAATGCCACTGTCTACGAGCAATTTTTCCAAACCGACTAAATCCCGGCTTGTTAAAGCCTGGCGAATTTCCCGGCTCCGCTCCCCTTGCAAGCCGGCTTCCGCTAAAAGACCGTTGATAAAATCCACTTGCCCCAAGCTGATTTGAAAAGAAACCAGTCCCGCATCCAACAGACTTTCCACCGCCAAGGCCACTACCTCGGCGTCTGCCGTAGCACCGCCTTCACCCAAAAGTTCAACTCCGGCCTGGTAAAATTCGCACTGCCGTCCAGCCTGCGCCTCTTCATATCGAAATACATTCGCTAAATAGCAAAGCCGCAAAGGCGCCTCTTGATCCTTCAGGCGAGTGGCCGCCACTCTGGCAATGGGAGTAGTCATGTCCGGACGCAAGGCTAAAAGACGATTATGGCGATCGAAAAATTTGTATAAATGCGCCTCAATTCCCTCACTGCCCGCCTGCAAGGTTTCCATATATTCCATCGTAGGCGTAATGATTTCCTCATACCCCCAGCGGGCGAACAAACGAATGAGACTTTCCTCCACTTGTCGTTTCTGCCCCACTTCGCCTGGCAGGAAATCACGCATCCCATAGGGAATTTTAGGTACAAATTCATTCTTTCTCATGTATATCTTCGTCTCCTTGCTCCGCCTCATTTTTTACTTCCATGCGTTCTAAAATCAGCTTATAACCGTCAGCGCCGTAATGCAGACAGCGCTTAACACGGCTGATTGTAGCGGTGCTGGCCCCGGTACGCTCTACAATTTCGTCATACGTATGCTTTTTGCGCAGCATCCGAGCTACTTCCAACCGCTGCGCCAGCGCCTTAAGCTCGCTGATCGTACAAATGTCTTCAAAGAGTTGATAACATTCTTCCACTGTTTCCAACTGCAATACCGCTTCACACAAATGGTCGGTAAGAACATCCTTCAACTTCGGATTTACCATTAGACTACCCCTTTCATTAACACATGAACATCTTATACATATTCTACCTTTCCCTTCAAAGTCCTCCCTTCACCTCTTTTCTTCTTTAGTTTGTGAAACTATTTTTTTCTTGACAGCGCTCTAGACGCGTGCTAAAGTTATTCTCACGTAATCAATTGCATCCGTAAGCATTTGATTCCTATAAACTGATAATTTCATATTTTTTCATCAAGAGCTGGCAGAGGGACGGGCCCGATGAAGCCGCGGCAACCATCACACAGGTGAACGGTGCCAATTCCTGCAGGATACGCCTGGCAGATGAAGAACTGAGTTTTACTCATGACGTCTCTTCGCTTGCCACGAAGAGATTTTTTTGTATTTACATGCATATTGCAGAGAGGGGATTCACCATGATTCAGCTAGAAAACATTGAAAAAACTTATCCCGCTTCCGGCGGTTCCGACGCCGTTCACGCCTTGCGGGGCATCAGCCTCACCATTGAAGAGGGAGAGATTTTTGGAGTCATCGGCAAGAGCGGCGCTGGCAAGAGCACCCTCATTCGCTGCATCAATCTTCTGGAGCGGCCCACTGCCGGCACGGTCATCGTTAACGGTCAAGAACTGACTTCTTTTAATGAACAGCGGCTGCGGGAAGCGCGCAAAAAAATCGGCATGATTTTTCAACATTTTAATCTGCTTTCCTCCCGCACGGTATTTGATAACGTAGCCTTCCCTTTAGAACTGGCTGGAGTCAGCAAAAAAGAAATCGAACAAAAAGTCAGCCGCCTCTTGGAGCTGGTTGAGCTGTCCGATAAACGCGATCAATATCCGGCCCAGCTTTCAGGCGGACAAAAACAGCGCGTAGGCATCGCGCGGGCGCTGGCCAATCAGCCAACGGTACTGCTTTGCGATGAAGCCACCTCCGCCCTAGACCCGCAGACCACCAAGGCAATTTTGGAACTGCTAAAGAACATTAATAAGCAGCTCGGCCTGACCATTGTGCTTATCACGCATGAAATGCAGGTCATTAAAGAAATTTGCGACCGCGTCGCCGTCATTGAAAACGGCGTCATCAGCGAAGAAGGGCCGGTTCTGGATGTATTCACCCAGCCCCAAACCGATACGACCAGAGAATTCATCCGCACCATCATTAACCATGATCTGCCGGAAATTCTTGCTGACGTAGCTTTCTCCCCTACGCCGTTGCCGGAAGGCAATCTGGTACTGCGCCTGTCTTTCTTGGGACAGTCCGCTGAAGAGCCTGTCATTGCCACACTGATTCGCCAGTATCAGGTCACTCCCAACATTCTCTACGGCAACATCGACCACATCCAAAGCACACCCTATGGTACGCTGATTTTAGAGCTTTCAGGCTCTCAAGAAGATCTGGACGCGGCGTTAGCTTATTTGAAACAACGCAATCTTGGAATTGAGGTGATCGGCTATGTCGCAAGACATGCTTCTCTTGCTGGTTAAGTCTTTGGGCGAAACCACTTATATGGTAGCTTTTTCTTCCTTTGTCGCCGCTCTTTTCGGTATTCCCTTGGGCGTCATCCTGGTTACAACCGACAAAGGACATATCCTGGAAAATTTAGCTCTCTATCGCGTTTTAGGCGCTATTGTTAACGCTTGCCGTTCGGTTCCTTTTATTATTTTGATGGTAGCCATCATCCCCATCACGCGCATGATCGCAGGAACCTCTATTGGCACTGACGCCGCAGTAGTTCCTTTAAGTTTAGCCGCTATTCCGTTCCTGGCGCGCATTGTAGAAACCGCCATTAAGGAAGTAGACTACGGCCTGGTGGAAGCCGCTCAGGCCATGGGCGCCTCGCCGCTAGCCATCATTACCCGGGTGCTTCTACCAGAGTCTATGCCGTCCATTATTTCCGGTTTAACCTTAATGGTTATCAGCCTTGTCGGCTATTCCGCCATGGCTGGCGCCATCGGCGGCGGCGGCCTGGGTGACTTAGCCATTCGCTACGGTTATCAGCGCTTTCGCGGCGACGTGATGTTGGCAACGGTTGTCGTCTTGGTCGCACAGGTACAGATTATCCAGTCCTGCGGCGATCTGATTGCAGCCAAACTCAATAAAAAATAAGAAAATTCAAGGAGGTAATTTCTATGAAAAAAAGATCTCTGCTTCTCCTGGTAGTTCTTCTCTCTTTGGCCTTGGTTATTGCCGGCTGCGGCGGCAACGACGCCAAACCGGCGGCGCAAAACGCCAAAACCGTTCTCAAAGTCGGCGCCACACCGGTGCCGCATGCGGAAATTCTTAACGTCGTCAAGCCGCTTCTGGCGAAAGAAGGAATCGACCTGGTTATCGTCGAAATGAACGATTATGTACGTCCAAATCTTGCGGTAGCGGATAAAGAATTGGATGCCAACTTCTTTCAGCATGTGCCTTACTTAAACAAGTTCATTTCCGAGCGCAACTTGCAGTTGGCTTATACTACCAAAGTTCACATTGAGCCTATGGGCATTTATTCCCAAAAAATTAAAAACCTTAATGACTTGTCTAACGGCGCTCAAGTTGGCATTCCCAACGATCCGACCAATGGCGGACGCGCCCTTTCTCTGCTGGAAAAAGCCGGCTTACTGAAGCTTAAGGAAGGCGCCGGCGTAAATGCCACGATTTCCGATATTGTAGCCAATCCTAAAAACTTGAAAATTCGTGAGCTTGAAGCGCCTCAACTGCCTCGTTCTCTTGAGGATCTGGCCATTGCCGTTATCAATACGAACTATGCGCTAGAAGCCAAACTAGTTCCTGCTAAAGATGCTTTGTTCATTGAGCAAAAGGATTCTCCCTATGCTAATATCTTGACGATTCGCAAGGGAGACGAAAATCGTCCTGAAATTCAGAAGCTGACGAAAGCGCTGACCTCTGAAGAAGTGAAGAAATTCATCAACGAGAAATATCAAGGTGCAATCGTTCCAGCGTTTTAATCTGACGTGCAGCCCCTGTGCGGAAGCAACGCTGCGTTGCGCCTGCATGGGGGTTTTTCTATGTCAAATCGCAAACTAGCCATCTTACTCTTGAGTGTTTTAGTAGTTATGATCGGCATCGGCTATGCCGTAGCCATCATGACCAGCACTGTCAAGCCGATCAAGGTAGGCGTTATTGCCGGACCTCACGAAGACATCTTGAAGGTCGTGCAAAATGTCGCTGAAAAAGACGGTCTGCAAATTCAAGTCGTAAAGTTCAACGATTATGTAAAAATTAACGAAGCCCTGGCCGGTGAAAAATTGGACGCTAATATTTTTCAACCGGAAGCCTATTTAACAACCGTCACTAAAGACCGCGGCTTCAAACTGCAAGCGGCAGCTAAAACCGTGCTTTTCCCTCTGGGTTTTTATTCAAAGAAAATTTCCAATCTCAATGATTTGCCCCGCGGCGCTATTGTCGCCCTGCCGCAAGATCCGATCAGCTTGAGCCGCGCTTTGCTTCTCCTTCATAAAAGCGGCGTCATCGCCTTGCGCCAAGATGCCCTGGCCACACCCACTCTAGAAGATATACAGACCAACCCCTTGGGACTGGTGTTTAAAACAGCCATGGCCAACACGCTGCCTAGGCATATGGAAGATGCCCATATATTGGGCATTCCCAGCGGCTACGCTTTTTCTTACGGCCTAGCCCCCAACAAGGCTCTCCTCATGGAACCGGCTTCTTCAGCCTATGCGCATGTCATCGCCGTGAGGGAAGGGGAAACTGATAACCGCTCACTGCAGCTGCTAATCAAAGCCTATCACTCTCCAGAAGTTCGCAACTACATTGAAGAGCATTTTCAGGGTACCATCCTGCCAGCCTGGTAAAGCAGAGGGGTATGGAGAATGAACAGGAGTCAAGCGAGGGCTTCGATGGCTGCCATGAAGGCCGCTTGACTTTTCGCAATATTCTTGTTATACTTAAATCAAAGAAAAGGGTAGATGAAGAGAAAGTCGCCGGAAGCAGTGGCGACAGGTAGCTCGGCAACTACCACAGTCAGGGGTGAGTCCAATGAAAGAGGAAGCAGAGTTTCGGTCACCATGTAAGGGGGCGGTTGTATCAGCAAACAATTGGGCAGTCCCACAACTGAATAACTGACTAAACGAAGTGCATCCAGTGTATGCACGGAAGAGCGCGATTCCTATCGTGCGAAAACAATAGAAATCCCCGGTCGACTGGCTGAGTCGACCGGGGATTATTTATTACGAAGAAGCGACAATACCATACAAGACAATTTC